>NZ_CP072842.1:650000-955000 GCF_017948305.1 Faecalibacter bovis | reverse complement strand
TAGACGGACCAGTTGTTGTTGCTTATGCAGATACATTATTCCGTGCAGATTTTAAGTTAGATATGGAATCTGATGGTGTAGTTTGGGTAAAACAAGTTGAAAATCCATCAGCTTTTGGAGTAGTAAAATTAGATGAAAACGAGGTAATTACAGATTTCGTAGAGAAACCTCAAGAATTTGTATCAGATTTAGCAATCATTGGTATTTACTTCTTCCGTGATGGTCAAAAATTATACAAAGAAATTGAACATTTAATTGAAAATGATATCACAACTGGTGGTGAATATCAATTAACTGATGCGTTAGAAACAATGCGTTCAAAAGGAGATCAATTTACTTTAGGTAAAGTTGACGAATGGATGGATTGCGGAAATAAAGCGGTTACTGTTGATACAAACTCTCGAGTTTTAAATTTAGATAAAGCAGATTATTCATCGATTAATTCAAATGCAGTTATCGAAAATTCATTAATTATTCCACCATGTTATATTGGAGATGGAGTTGTAATCAGAAATTCTAAAATTGGACCAAATGTTTCTTTAGGAAATGGAACAAAAGTTGAATGTTCTAATATCGACAATTCATTAATTCAAGAAAACTCTATTATTGCTAACGCGAATTTAACTGATTCTATGATTGGTAATAATGCTAAATATTACGGTGTTTCTCGTAGTATTTCGCTAGGTGATTTTTCTGAATTAGATTTTAAATCTCACGAAGCTTAATAATTTAAGATATGAAAAAATTAGCCCTAATTTTAGGTTTAGCATTTGCTGTAACAAGTTGTACCTCATCAAAAGTGGTAAATAATTCTGAAGCTCCGTTAGTTTCAGAATCTACTAAAATTATCAACCAAACGTTAGCTAAAAAATCAAACTTTGATCATTTAACGATTCAAGCCAAAGTAGTAGCTGATTTGGAAGAAATTTCTGGTGATGTAAAAGCAACGATTTACGTAAATAATGGATCTAAAATTTGGGTTAATGCTACTAAATTTGGTTTTACAGGAGCACGAGCTTTAATAACACCCGATGGTTTTTCTGCTTACGAGAAAGTAGGTGGAACATATTACGAAGGTGATTTTTCGTTAGCGAATAAACTTTTAAAGGTCGATTTTATTGATTATCAAAAGCTTCAGAATTTAATGTTAGGTAAAGTTTTCGTGGATTTAAATCCAACAGAATACACAGCAACGTTAGATCAAAATCAATATATTGTAGCGTATAACAAAAACTCACAAATTCAATCTTCACCTCAAGCGGGTGAATACATTCAGACTTACGTTTTTGATAATGGTTTTCGTCTAAAAGAAGCTCATCTTAAAGATCCAAAACGCAAGATGGAAGTTGAAATAGCATATGCAAATTGGATGAAAGTGGGTGAGGAAGAGTTTCCTAAAAATGTTAAAATTATTATAAAAGATAAAAAAACGCGTCAAGTGGATTTGGAATATAATAGTTTTACATATCAAGAAACAAATACACCTTTCTCAGTTCCAAGTGGGTATAAGAAAAAAGAAATAAAATAATGAGGATTGTTTTAACCGCAATTATATGCTCTTTGAGTATATGGGTAAATGCTCAGGTGCCCTATAACAAAGAGAATTTGCAAAAACAAAATGCACAGTTAAAAAAAGAAATTTTACAGTTAGGTCAAGCCTTGAAGAAAAATCAAGAAAATTCTCGACTTAATGTAGAATATGTGCAAAATCTTACCAAAAAAATAGATACTCAGACCAAATTAGTAAGCAACTTAGGTAAAGAAAAACGCTTTATCGAAGATGAAATTTATTTGACTCAGTTAGAAATTAATAAACTTTCTCGTGAACTTCAGGTTCTAAAAGAAGATTATAAAAAAGTATTAGTTCGTGCCTACCAAAATCGTTCGGTAGACAATAAATTACTTTTTATCTTATCATCTAAAAGTCTTAGTGAAGCTTATCGCCGAGTTGAATATTTAGAAAAATACGCTGATTATCAAATTGCTAAAGCAGAAGAGATAGTTGGTAAAACAACTGATATTCGTGCTAAACAAGCAGCAAAAGAAAAAGCTAAACAAGACAAAGAAAAAGTCTTAACTCAACAGCAATTATTTAGTCAATCATTAGAAAAAGAAAGACTAGAAAAAGAGAAAGCTGTTGCTGAATTTAAGAAAAATGAAAGTGTAATTGCTGCCGATATTAACGCGAAACAAAACCAACAACGTCAGATTGATGCTCAGATTAAAGCGATTATCGAAGAAGAAATTCGTCAAGCAAAAATTAGAGCTGAAAAAGATAAAAAAGCTTGGGATATTGCGCGTAATGCAAATACAATTCCTGCTTATAACGAATATTTAAAAGAAAATCCGAAAGGAGATTACGCATCATCTGCACGTAGAAATATTGCAGCGATTGAAGCGGATGCGAAAGCATGGAATGTTGCTCGTAGTACTCACTCAAAGGCAGCATACCAATCGTATTTAAAATCTTATCCAAAAGGTAGTTTTGCATCTACAGCGAAAACAGAAGTTGCAAAATTCGAACAATTAGAACGTGAAGCAGAAGCAGAACGTCAGCGATTAATTGCGCAGCGTAAAGCGGAAGAGGAAGCTCGTTTAAAAGCTCAGAAAGAAGAAGATCAGCGTAAAATTGCTGAAGCACGTGCTGATGCCGAAGCGAAAGCGAAAGCAGAAGCCGCAGCTAAGGTAATAACGAAAGTTCCTGAAAAAGAGAAGGTTGTTGTAAAAGACGAACCAAAACCAGCTGAAAGCTTTAATGATACACCAGAAGTTGGTGGTTTATCTGGAGATTTCTTAGCGAATAAAGGTCGATTACCTTGGCCAGTTGCAAAAGGGAAAGTTGTAAGTCATTACGGAACAAGTTCGCATCCAATCTTAAAGAATATCGACATTCAAAATAGTGGTGTTGATATCTCTACAGGAAAAGGATCAAGTGCAAGAGCCGTTTTTGAAGGTACTGTTTCTTTCGTAATGCCAATCCAAGGTGGTAACAAATCTGTATTAGTTAGTCACGGAACATATTACACGGTTTATACGAATTTATCTACAGTAAATGTAAGTAAAGGAGATCGTGTAGGACGTGGTCAATTAATTGGATTAATTGATACTGCACCAACTGGAGAAACAATCATGAATTTCCAAGTATGGAGCGGAACAACGAAACAAAATCCTGCACTTTGGATAGCAGGAATGTAACAAAAAATAAATATATTTGCATTAAAATCAATTCAATATGGGAATGTTAGGGGGTAAAGAATGGATTCTTATCATTATCGTAGTTTTGTTATTATTCGGAGGTAAGAAAATTCCTGAATTAATGAGAGGATTAGGATCTGGAATTAAAGAATTCAAAGATGCTACAAAAAAGGAAGGTGACGAGAACGAACCTAAAAAAGAAAATTAAAATAGTATTTTAATTATATACAAAGCATTGTAGTTGTGAAACAATTTCTGATTACAATGCTTTTATTTTTATTAGACAAAAACATATTACAATGAAGTTTACAGAAAGAGCTTGGGAGATTTTTAATGAATCAATTAACGATTATCATCAATATGATGATGTTAATAGAACAATCGAAAATCCATACGACGAGTCAAACTTAATTGAACATTTATTATACAAAAAGAACTGGATTGATACTGTTCAATGGCATTTAGAAGATATTATCCGTGATCCACAAATTGATCCTGTTGAAGCATTATCATTAAAACGTTGGATTGATAAATCAAATCAAGAACGTACAGATATGGTAGAATACGTTGATAGCTGGTTTTTACAACAATATGCAAATGTTGAAGTGAAAGCTGATGCGAAAATTAATACAGAATCTCCTGCTTGGGCGGTTGACCGTTTTTCTATCTTATCGCTTAAAGTTTACCACATGCAACAAGAAGTTGATCGTACAGATGCAACTCCAGAACATATTGCAGCGTGTCAAGCGAAGTTAGATGTTTTAAAACAACAACATATTGATTTATCTACTGCTATCGAAGAATTATTAGTTGATTTTCAAGAAGGAAATAAATACATGCGTGTGTACAAACAAATGAAAATGTACAACGACGAGTCTTTAAATCCTGTTTTATACGCAAATAAAAAATAAGTAATTAATCACTTGCTATATAAAAGCTTAACTCTTAGTTAAGCTTTTTTTATGCAACATTGTTAGGCATGCATAATAAATTTGTAATTTTAGCTATTCTTAATAAAGTAGGAAAAAAGTAGAAATAAATTTATTTCAAAACGAGTTATTCTTATGAATTACAGTGAATTATATGAGGTTTTAAAAGAGAATTTTGAAAAAAAAGGTTCTTTTAAAAAAGTTGATGGTTTAAATTTAACGATAGAAACAATTCATTTTGACTCGACTAAAGCCGATTTACTTCATGGATCACCAAAGTACACATGCGATAAACATGATTTAAATTTCTCAGTTGATGCAGAAAAAAAATCCCAAGTTATTTATGGAATTCCATCTGTTGATGCAACTGATTTTGATATCGAATGTAATAAACATTTTGATTATTATATCTTAAAACGCGCTGATATTGAAAAGGCAGATGGAGCAATTATTTTTTTTCATGGATTAAATGAAAAACGATGGGATAAATATCTTCCTTGGGCTTATGAACTAGCGCAACAAACAAAGAAAGCAATAATCTTATTCCCGATTGCATTTCATATGAATCGAGCTGAAGAAATTTGGTCTGATCGTCGTGCAATGGTGGAAGTTTCTAATTTCAGAAGAAAAAATTTCAAGGACAATTCAGATTGTTCCTTTGTTAATGCAGCAATCAGTTCTCGACTAGAAGCTCATCCTCAGCGTATTTTCTGGTCTGGTTTCCAAACGTATTCAGACGTAATTTCGGTGGTTAATTCTATTCGTAATAATACTATCAAAAGTGTGTCAGCAGATTCTACTTTCGATTTATTCGGGTATTCAATAGGATCGTTTTTATCAATTATTCTTAAAATGGCTGATCCTGAAGGAATTTTTAAGAAATCGAAATTATTTTGTTTTTGTGGTGGAATGACAATCGATCGTATGTTCCCGATTTCTAAATACATCATGGATGCAAGAGCAGCGATAAAAATGCAAACAGTTTTTGCTGAATTATTAAGTTCTGATTTTAAATCAGATCATCGTTTAGGTCATTTTCAGAATCAACAATTACATCCTCAAGAAAGTTGGTTTAAGATGATGTTACGTTATAATTATTTTCAAAAAGAACGTGAAGTTCGCATCAAAGAATTACAAGGTCAGATTAAAGCTTATGTTTTAGAGAAAGACGAAGTAGCTCCGCCGATGGAAGCTTTAAATACTTTACAAGGAGGTTATAGAAATATAAAAATAGAGGTAGAAATTCAGGATTTCCCGTTTGAATATTCGCATATGATTCCATTTCCTTTAACAAATAAAATTCAGGACGAAGTCACAGAATCTTTTAAACAGTTTATAAAATCGGCGAGTGATTTTTACAATGCCTAAAAATAAAATGTAATAAATAGAATATCAATACCTCTTATTAAAAAATAAGAGGTATTTTTATTTTAATCCATATTAATATCATACAAGAATGAATAGACTACTTACGAAATCACTTTGCATAGGTTTAAGTTTTTTAGCGTTGAATATATCAGCTCAAGAAACTCCGAAATACGATTATCACGAAGCGTTTAAACCTTTTTTTTACCTAAATAATGGAACAGATTATCGTTCTGCAAGTGGTAAACCTGGACATAATTATTGGCAAAATAGAGCTGATTATAATTTAACAATCTCTTTAAATGATCAAACAAATGAATTGGTCGGTAGTTCAGAGATTTTATACACTAATAACAGTTTCGATTCACTTGAATTTTTATGGTTACAATTGGATCAAAATTTATTCAATAAAGATTCAAGAGGAGCATCTTTAATTCCTGCAACAGGAAGTAGATACGGAGATTCTGGTTCTACATTTGACGGCGGATATAAAATAAAATCTGTCACAGTTGATGGGAAACCAGTTAAATATTCGGTTATCGATACACGAATGCAAATTGATTTAGCAAAAGCATTAAAAGCAAAAGGTGGAAAAGCTAAAATTAAAGTAGAATATTCTTACACTGTTCCGAACGAAGGTGCAGATCGTACTGGAGTGGTTGATACAAAAAATGGAAAGATTTTTACAATTGCACAATGGTTTCCACGTATGGCTGTTTACGATGACATACATGGTTGGAATACGTTACCTTATTTAGGTCCTGGAGAATTTTATTTAGAGTACGGAGATGTTACGGCAACAATTACGGCACCGGCAAATCATTATGTTGTTGGTTCTGGCGAATTGTTAAATCCGAAAGATGTATATTCTTCTGAACAGTTAAAACGTTGGGATAAAGCGAAAACAAGTGATGCTACTGTTATGATTCGTACAGCGGATGAGGTTAATGCAGCTGAAAGAACTTCGTCTAAAACTAAGACATGGAAGTTTAAAATTAAAAATACAAGAGATTTTGCATGGGCTTCGTCTTCTGCGTTCATTTTAGATGCGGCGAAAATTAATTTACCATCAGGCGATAAATCATTAGCAATTTCTGCATATCCAGTAGAAAGTGATGGACAACATGCTTGGTCTCGTTCAACAGAATATACCAAAGCTTCCATCGAACATTATTCAAAACAATGGTCTGAATATCCTTATCCGACAGCGATTAATGTAGCGGGAAATGAAGGTGGAATGGAATATCCTGGAATTGTATTTTGTCACATGAATTCGAAAGGTGAAGGCCTTTGGGGAGTTACAGATCACGAATTTGGACACATTTGGTTTCCTATGATTGTAGGTTCTAATGAGCGTGTACACGGTTGGATGGACGAAGGTTTTAATACGTTTATTAATGATATTTCTACAAAGAATTTTAACAATGGTGAATATTATGTGAAGCAACCTTTACAAAGAATGGCCTCGGTTTTTAATAGTGATAAATTAGAGCCGATTGCAAGTCAGCCAGATAATATGCGTGAACGTAATATAGGTTTATTATTGTATTACAAACCAGGCGCTGGTATGACATTGTTACGTGAACAAATTATAGGAGAAGAGCGTTTTGACAAAGCTTTAAGAACATATATAGATTATTGGGCATATAAACATCCAACGCCTGAGGATTTTTTCCGCACGATTGAAAATGTAACCGGAGAAGAATTGTCTTGGTTTTGGAGAGGTTGGTTTTTGAACAAATGGAAAATTGATCAAGGTGTAAAAGGAGCAAAATACAAAGAAGGAGATTTTACGAAAGGTATAAATGTAACGGTTGAAAATATTGGTCAGTTACCTATGCCAACTACGGTTCAATTAACATTCAAGGATGGAACAAAACAAGAGGTTAAATTACCAGTTGAAGTTTGGAAAAAAAATACGGAATGGACTTTTCATGTACCAAGTAAAAAAGAAGTTACTACTATAAAGTTAGATCCAACAGGAGCTTATCCAGACGCAGATTTATCAAATAATACATTCACAATTGGTGGAGATGGAGAAATGGTTCAATCAAGAATTAACGTAAATGAATTTGTTGGTACTTTTCATAATGCACAAGTCGGAATGGAAATAGTAATTAAAGTAGATAATAATCATTTAGTTGCTCAAGCGGCTAATCAACCAGCTTTTCCAATAATGCATTCAGAAGGTAGAACTTTTGTTTTTGATGAAGCGGATATTAAATTTGAATATGCTGAAGATTTAAAATCTTTCATTTTAAAACAAGGAGAATATGAATTAGAATTTAAGAAAAAATAGATTTCATTAAATTTTAATAACTAATAAAAAAGCCTCGCATCGCGAGGCTTTTTCAATATTATTTTGTTTGCTTTGGTTTAAGATATAAATCAAAGTAATCTGTAATTTTTTGCATTAAATGTACACGTTCAACACCGCGAACATTATGCTCATGATTCGGATAAACGTAGTAATCAATTTGCTTCTCCGCTTTTACCGATTCTTTTAATAAATCCATCGAATGTTGCCAAACCACAACAGGATCTAAAGAACCATGAATAACTAAAAGCTTACCTTCTAAGTTACCAACTTTTGTTAATAAGTTGTTTTCTTCGTAACCTTTCGGATTGTCTTGAGGCGATTCCATGTAACGCTCTGTGTACATAATTTCGTATCGACGCCAATCAATTACTGGTCCACCAGCAACTCCTACTTTAAAGACATCAGGTTTACGTAACATAAAAGAAGTTGTCATAAATCCTCCATAAGACCAACCGTGAATTCCCATTCTTTCAGCATCAACAAATGGTAAAGCCTTTAAATAATCAACACCTTTCATTTGATCCTCCATTTCTGTAGCTGCTGCTTTTCCATGAATCGCTTGCTCAAATTTTAGTCCTCTATGTGCAGAACCGCGACCATCCATTGTAAAAACTACATATCCTTTTTCTGCTAAATGGTCGTACCATAAGTTACCAGAAGCTGGAAATCTATTTGTAATTAATTGTGCGTGTGGTCCATTGTATAAATACACGATTACAGGATATTTCTTTGTCGCATCAAAGTTGTTTGGATAGATTAACTTTCCGTATAAATCTGTACCGTCATCTGCTTTTAACGTTACATTTTCAACTTTTGCAGTTTTGTAGCCGTTTAATGGATTTTTAGCCGTTAATAAATTCGAAATTTTATTCGACTTCGTATCAATTATATCAATTTTACGAGGAGTTGTGTCGTTACTCCAGTTGTCAATCGCATAAATTCCAGAAGTCGAAACCGAAGGATTATGCGTTCCAGCTTCTTTCGTTAATTTGCGTAACTTTCCATTCTCCCAATTTACTGCATATAAATGACGTTCTTTTGGCGAATCTTTTGTTGTAACAATCAATAATTCTTTTGCTTTTGCATTTTGTCCCACGATATCTGTAACAACCCAATCACCTTTTGTAATTTGATTGATTAACTTTCCATTCGTGTCAAAACGATATAAATGCATAAATCCATCACGTTGCGACCACCAAACAAATTCATTAGTTTTTCCAGGAATAAAGTATAACTCGTGTTGAGGTTCTACATATTTATCATCCTTTTCTTCGAATAATGTTTTGATGAATTGTCCAGAAACTGCATCGTATTGGTTTAATTTTAAGTGTTTTTGATTACGACTTAAAATTCCAATGTAAATGTGTTTTTCATCTGGCGACCATGTAACAGATGTTAAATATTGATCTTTTTGTGGTTCAGTTTCTAAGAAAATCGTTTGTTTTGTTTTCGGATTATAAACGCCTAAAGTAACTGTATGATTTTTTGTTCCAGCAAATGGATATTTAATATTTTTATTTACCGCAGGTTGAACTGACCAGTCAATAATTGGATATTCTGTTACAACCGTTTGATCCATTCTATAAAAAGCTACATAATTCCCTTTTGGAGAAATATAGATTCCTTTGTGGATTCCAAACTCGTTTTGGTGAACAGATTTACCGTTTACAATATTATAAGAACCATCTTTGGTGATTTGATGTGTGTTTCCAGCGTTATCTACAAAGTATAAGTTGTTATCAACGGTATAACCCGCTTGATTATTGGCTGCATCAAATTCTACATCTTGCGCATTTGCAGGAATGTTTATCCAATTGTTGATTTGTCCGTTTGTAGAAACCGTTTTGTAAGCTCCTTTTTGGTTGAAGAATGCTTTTTGGTTATTGATCCAATTAAGAGATGGCACACGATTTCCTTCGAATTGAGTGGAACGGAAAATGGTATCTACTTTATTCGTAGGAACATTACGTTTAACCAGAGCTTCTCCGTATTTTGTTTTTACATTTTGTGTAAAAGCGTCTTCATTCGGAATCCATTGTACTTGACTTAAATTCTCAACTCTTAGATTAGTTCCTAAACCAAGAACAGCATCTTTCATTGTAATTTCTTTTTGTTGAGCAATCGATAGTGTACTCAAAAAAAGCGTTGCGTATAGTAATTTTGTTTTCATGTTATTGAGCTAAATAAGCTGCTAAAGCTTCTAAATTTTTCTTTTCATTTCCAATAAAAATGGTATCACCGTCAACAATAACTGGACGTTTTAAAAATGTATAATCTGATAAGATGTAATTCTTAATATCAGCTTCGGATAATTCAACATCTTTTAAACCTAATTTTTTATAATTCTGCGCACGTCGAGAAAATAATGCTTCATAACTTCCAGCTAGGTTTTTCATTTCATCCAATTCGTCTTCAGTTATAGCAGTAGATTTTATTTCATGTAAATCAAATCCAGTAAAATCATTTTCCTTTAAAATACGTTTACACGTATCGCAAGTTTTTAAAAAGAATACTTTCTTCATCAGGTGAATTTTTTATGTTATGTAAATATACTTAATATTGAATTGTTAATGCATTTTGTCTTTTTATTTATGTTTATAGAAAGCTTTATCTTTGCAAGATGGACGAGAAGAATATGATACGATTAAATAAGTATATAAGTGATAGTGGATATTGCTCGCGAAGAGAAGCGGATCAATACATCGAAAATCGCTTAGTACATATTAATGGGCGTGTAGCTAAAACTGGACAACATGTTGGTCCGAATGATGTAGTAACAGTAAAAGGGGTAGAAATTGAACCTCGAGACAAAGCACATGCAGCATATATTATGTTGAATAAACCAGTTGGAGTAACATGTACAACTGATCCTTCGGATCCAGATAATATTGTTGATTTCTTATCTTTCGGAGAGCGAATTTTTCCAATTGGTCGTTTAGATAAAGATTCGCAAGGTTTGATCTTATTAACAAGCGATGGTGATATTGTGAATAAGATTCTTCGTGCTGGAAATAATCACGAGAAAGAATATGTTGTAACGGTGAATAAGCCAATTACAGATGAATTCTGTGAGCGAATGTCGAAAGGTGTTCCGATTTTAAATCAAGTGACGAAGAAATGTAAGATTGAAAAAGTAAGTACAAATGTTTTCAAAATTACATTAATACAAGGATTAAATCGTCAGATTCGTCGTATGTGCGAATATTTCGGTTATACAGTAAAGAAATTAGAGCGAATTCGAATTATGAATTTAACGCTGAATGTTCCTGTTGGTCAGTTCCGTGATTTAACTCCTGAAGAATTAGCAGAATTGAATCGTCTTACTGC
Source organism: Faecalibacter bovis (assembly GCF_017948305.1). Classification (NCBI taxonomy): domain Bacteria; kingdom Pseudomonadati; phylum Bacteroidota; class Flavobacteriia; order Flavobacteriales; family Weeksellaceae; genus Faecalibacter; species Faecalibacter bovis. The sequence goes on along the minus strand of NZ_CP072842.1, from coordinate 943,864 downwards.
AGATTCAGAAAAACATGAAGAAAAAAAATCATCGAATAAACCGAAGAAATCAGCAGCAAAAAAATCAGCAGATTTTTCTCCAGATTTTAAAGATGAGAAAGGACGTCCAGTTCAAAAAAAGAAAACAAATAAACCAAAATCTACATCTCAAGCTCGAGTTGGTAAAAGTAAAGCTCCAACAACATCAAAAGGTGGAAAATTTGGGAAGAGAAGATAATTCTAAAACCGATTCTTTTAAAAGAATCGGTTTTTTTATGCGCTTAAAAATTGTCAATATATCGTTGTTTGATTTTTTTTAGATTTGATTTTTATATCTTAGTTAAAAATTAACAAACAAGCATGAAGAAGATTATTTATTCGTTAATGTTTTTAGCGATGACTTTTGGGTCTGCGTTAAATGCACAGGAAAATTTATCATTCCAAACTCCACCAAAAGAAATTTTACAATTAGCAGATGCTGATATGCCACCTTCTATTTCAGTGGACGGAAAAGCAGAAAACGCTTTCTTATCGTACAGAAGTCGTTATAAAACATTGAATGAATTAGCAGAAACAGAATTACGTTTAGCGGGTTTAAGAATTAATCCAGTTACTAATATTAATTCGAGAGAAAATTTCAGTGAAAAAATTACTTTCTATGATTTAAAAAATTCGAAAGAACAAACAATTACAGGATTACCAGCAAAAGGACGTTTCTCTAATCAATCATGGAATTCAAACCAAACAAAATACGCAGTTACAAATACAACTGAAAAAGGAGTTGAATTATGGGTAATTGATGTAAAATCAAAATCAGCTACAAAAGTTTACGAAGATAAATTAAATGCAAATTTAGGACGTCCATATACATGGTTATCAGACAATAAAACGGTAATCGTAAATGTTATCCCTGCTTCTAAAAAAGCTTTAATTAATACTGCTGAAGCTGTTCCTACAGGACCAACAGTATCTAATGCAGACGGAAAAGAAGCGCAAAACAGAACATATCAAGATTTATTGAAAGATAAGAATGATGAGTTTAATTTTGAGCAATTAGCAATTTCTGAATTAGTAAAAGTTGATGTAGAAACAGGTGCTAAAACAAAATGGAAAGACGCTGCAATGTATGCAAATGTTGTTGGTTCTCCAGACGGACAATATGTTTTAGTAAACGAAATTCAAAAACCATTTTCTTATTTAGTTACTTATAGAAGTTTCCCAAGCGTAGATGTTGTTTACGATGTAAATGGAAAAGTAGTTAAAGAAATTAATAAAAAAGATTTACAAGAAGTTGTTCCAAAAGGTTTTTCTTCGACAACTACAGGAAAACGTAGTGTTTACTGGCGTGCAGATAAAGCCAATACTTTATATTGGGTTGAAGCTTTAGATGGTGGTGATGCGAACAAACCTGCTGAATATCGTGATGCAGTTTATCAATTAGCAGCTCCTTTTACAGGTGAAAAACAAGAATTAGTAAAAGTAAAAGATCGTTACCGTGGAATTATTTGGGGGAATGATGAGGTTGCTTTAGTTCGTGATTCATGGTATAACACACGTAATGAGAGTTACTACATTTTTAATCCATCAAATAATAAACAAGAAGCAAAACGTTTCTTTAGTCGTAATACGCAAGATGCTTACAATGATCCAGGAACTTTTGTTACAGAGAAAAACGATTACGGATACAATGTTTTAGCAATTAATAAAGGTAAATTAATGTTAGATGGCGAAGGAATTTCACCAGACGGAATTTTACCATTTGTTGATGAATTTGACATCAAAACATTAAAAACGACACGTTTATGGAGGGCTCAAAAATCAGATAAATTAGAAACAATTGTTGATATTATTGATCCTAAAAAAGGAATTGTTTTAGAGCGTATTCAATCAAAAACAGAATATCCAAATTTATACGTTCGCAATATTTTCCAAAAAGGAGGTAAGCCAAAGCAAATTACGTTTACTAAAAACCCATTCGAAGCAATGAATCAAGTTTCGAAAGAGTTAATTAACTACAAACGTGCTGATGGTGTAGAATTATCAGGAACTTTATATTTACCACCAAATTACGATAAAACGAAAAAAGAGAAGTTACCAATGTTAATGTGGGCTTACCCGCGCGAATTTAAAGATGCTGCAACTGCAGGTCAGGTTACAACTTCTGAAAATCAATTTACATCGCCATCATACGGTGGTCCAGTTTTTTGGGCTTTAAGAGGATATGCAGTTTTAGATAATGCAGCTTTCCCAATTATTGGTGAAGGGAAAGAAGAACCAAATGATACGTTCGTTCCACAATTAGTTGCTAATGCAAAAGCAGCCATTGATGCAGTAGATGCTTTAGGATTTATTGATCGTGAAAGAGTAGCAGTTGGAGGACACTCTTATGGAGCGTTTATGACAGCTAACTTATTATCACATTCTAATTTATTCGCAGCTGGTATTGCACGTTCAGGAGCTTATAACCGTACATTAACGCCTTTCGGATTCCAATCAGAACAGCGTAATTACTGGGAAGCACCAGAAGTGTACAACACAATGTCGCCTTTTATGAATGCAGAGAAAATGAAAACACCTTTATTATTAATCCACGGAGATGCGGATAACAATACAGGAACTTTCCCAATGCAATCAGAGCGTTACTTTAACGCATTAAAAGGATTAGGAGCAACAACACGTTTAGTTTTATTACCAAAAGAATCTCATGGTTATGCATCACGTGAAAACATTATGCATATGTTATGGGAACAAGACCAATGGTTAGAAAAATACGTGAAAAACAAAGGAAAAGAAACTTCGAAAGAAGTGAAGAAAAAATAATTTCTAATAAATTAAAAGCGACTACTTCGGTAGTCGTTTTTTTTAATAATGTATTTTTATTGAATGAAGGATAAATCATTATTATTTTTAGGGATACTTATTTTAACAATTATTTGTTTTAAGTTGTACTTTAATTTTATAGGTATACCTTGGCCTTATTCAAGTTCAGATTTCAATTTTGATTTAATAGCTTTATTTTTAAGCTTAGTTTTATCAATAACAATTGCTTTGATTGGTTTTAAAATTCCCATGTTATTTCGTTTTTTAACTTTGATCTTACTTTTTCCAACAATTTATTTTTTCTCACTTAATTTTTTTAGAGATACGTTAAAGGCAATAGATTTTGGTTTGTCAAAGGAACTTACAATTAAAAAAATAGTTTATTCAACTGATCATAATTGGGTAATTCATCAATTAACCACGAAAGAAAAAGGACCAGTATTTATTTCTCAGCTCGACACCTCGGTGTGGGGTTTTGATTCTTATATTTTTAAAGGAGATACGATAAAATCTATTCGAATTAGAGAAAGTAGAACTAATCCGAATCATTTTTATTACTATTTTAAAAAATAAAAAAAGCCTCGCAATGCGAGGCTTTATATGTTGAATCAAAATTTGATTACATCATTTTTAAGAAGTTAACTTCTAATTCAGTTAAAGGACGATAATCTCCACGGTTTAAACCTTTTTTAGTTAAACCAGCAAAAGATACACGATCTAATTGTTCTACTTTGTATCCTAATTTTTCGAAGATACGACGTACAACACGGTTCCATCCAATGTGGATTTCTAAACCGATTTCGTTTTTCGGACGATTTTCGATGTAAGAAATTTCGTCAACTATTGCAATTCCTTCCGGAATTAAACGAACACCTTTTTTAATATCAGCCATATCATTCGCCGTTAATTTTTTATCTAAAGTAACGTGGTAGATTTTTTTGATATCATGACTTGGGTGAGTCAATTTCTTCGTTAAGTATCCATCATTTGTAAATAAAAGGACACCTGTTGTCTGACGGTCTAAGCGACCAACAGGGAAGATACGAGCTGTTGTTGCACCAGCTACTAAATCCATTACAGTTTGACGATCTTTCTCGTCTTTAGAAGTTGTAATGAATCCTTTTGGTTTGTTTAATAAGAAGTAAACATTTTTTTGCGAAGAGATTTTCTTTCCGTCGAAACGTACTTCATCACCTGGTTGAACCTTGTAACCCATTTCTGAGATAACTTGACCATTCACAGTAACGATTCCAGTTTTGATCAGTTCGTCGGCCTCTCTTCTGGATGCAATCCCTGCATTCGCTACATATTTATTTAAACGAATAGTCCCGTCATCAACCGGAGCCGCTTTTAACCTTTTTACGAAAGGTTTTTGCCCTGGTTTAGAAAACGATTTTTTTGGTCCAAAACTATTTCCTTCTCCTGTTAGTCTTCCACCACCGTAAGATGGTTTGTTACCTCCAAAAGATGGTTTACCTCCTTCTGTTTTGCTACTTCCACCAAAGCTTGGTTTCCCACCTTCAGTTTTTTTAGCTCCAAAACTTGGTTTTCCTTTCCCTCCGTTAGGTCTTGATGAAGATGAACCACTGTTCGCTCCTCTACCACGATTATTCCCGCCTTGGGAATTTCTGTTGTTGGATTGTCGTCTATTATTCATGATTATATAATTGATGCGCTACCTAAAATTTTGCGCAATAGTTTGCAAAGTTAAGGGATTTATTTCGATTAATGAGATACTAAATACGCCTGCAACTATCATTCCTTTAAAAAAATAATGTAAAATTTTGAAATCTTGCTCTGTTTTTCCTCTCCATAAGAGAAATGCATTGAATAAGAAAGAGATAATAGAAAACATGAAAAAGTATTTCATTAAACCAATTTCATGACTTTTTATCAGATAACAACCTAATAAAATATCTATTATTATAAAGACATAAACAATTCGTTTCGTCGTTCGTGTCCCATATTTAATAGGAATAGAATTGTAATTATAAATTAAATCCACACGTTGTGAGGCTAAATTTTTAACAATATCAGTAATTAAAAATAAGATGGTTAAAAAGCTTGCATGTAGTAAAAGGATTTGGTCAAACTTTTCAAAATAAACAACTAAAGCGAAGAATGGCATTGTACGCAATACAACCAGATATAAATTTTTAATCAGTGCAAAGCGATTCATTTTGTGGCTGTAAAACCAAACTAATATCTGATAAGCGAAGAAATATAGCAGCACTCGCCAAGAAACACTGGAAGCGATTAATAACGCTAGCGAATTTAATATGATGTAAACTCTAAGTTTAAATCCTTGTGAAACTTGTTTATTAATGTAAGATTGCATCGGACGTTTGATGCGATCTTTTTCTAAATCGTAAAAATTATTAATAATATATCCTGCAGCAACACAAAGTATAGAGGATAAAATAATACCATTAATTTTAAGATTTGTAAGTATGGTAACATGATTTTCTTCTTGCGCAAAAATAAATAAGCATGCAAGATATTGGGCCAACATCAAGATAATAAGATTGTAGCCTCTAATAACAGAAAATAAAGCAAAAAGTTTGATGATTATCTTCTGCAGATTCATTTTCTAAATTGATTTTGAATTAAAAACGATAAATAACTTCAGTATTAAAGTCTTTTAAATATGTTTTAGCTTTTTCGTAGTCTTGTGTAAAACCTAAAACATATCCACCACCACCTGATCCACAAAGTTTTAGGTAATAAGTGTTGGTATCGATTCCTGTTTTCCAGGCGTTTACTAATTTCTGAGGAATCATCGGACGAAAATGTTCAAAAGCCCATGATGATAACTTCTGTAAATTATTAAATAGCGGATTGTATTCACCTTTTACAAAATACTCAATACAAGCATTGTTGTATTTTATAAATTCTTCTTTTAAAGTTTTACGGAAACCGTCGTTTTTTAATTTTTCGAAGAAAATTTGAACCATCGGAGCAGTTTCTCCAGGTTCACCAGAATTTATTAAAAATACAGCGCCTTTACCATTAGCTGCAGCTTCAGGTAAACCAACTGTAGAAATATCGTCTTTAGATTGGATTAATAAAGGAATATTCATGTAACAAATCAATGGATCAATTCCAGAAGATTTACCATGAAAATAAGATTCCATTTGCCCAAATGTCAATTTTAATTCAGCAATTTTTTCTTTTGTTAAATAACTTTCAATCTCGATTTTGTTTTTCGCGTACTTGTTGTAAATCGCAGCGACTAAAGCACCAGAACTTCCAACTCCGTATCCTTGTGGAATATTAGAATCGAAATACATTCCGTTTTCAACATCTTTATTGAAAGCTTCAGTATCAAATAATTCTGAAAAATTTTCTGATAAAAATTGAGCGTACTTACGTAAATGAGCGTTGGAAGAAGCTGTCATTTCAGTTTCTTCAAATTTTAAGGCTCCTTGGTAAAAGTTGTAAGGAATCGTCAAACCTTTCGAGTTTTCGATAATTCCATATTCACCAAATAACAAGATTTTAGCGTAAAACAATGGGTTTTTCATGTTGAATATTAAATTCTAAGCAGCAAAATTACAAAATTACTTTCACTCTATCTTGCTGAATGTTAATTCTTGATTCAATATACAATAAATGATCCAATTTGTAATAAATTTAAATCAAATTCATTTGGAATGTTATTTGTTTATTTGATTATGATTCAGTTTTTTAACAACTGTATTAAATTTCTGTTAAAATCAGAATACAATCAGATTAGTAGCCCATTTCTTATTAAAAATTTTAAATTTGCAGCATGTACGTAACAGCATATTTGTCGAAAGAAATTAAACCAGGAAAAATCAATTATTCTCCTGAACATCTTCTAGAGATGGTTCAAGAAATGAAGTTGACACATTTACCAATTTTCGATGGTTTGGATTTTGTAGGAAATATTGCTGAAGAAGATTTAGTGGAACTAACGCTTGGATACGAAAATCAAGATTGGATAAAGAATTATACTGAATCTTTTTACTTGACTGAAGATCATACGTTATTGGATGCTATACAGATGATGTACATGAATCACACGAATGTTTTACCTGTAATTTCTGCTAGAAATAAATACATTGGATGCGTATCGCAACAAACAATTCTAGAGGCAATGGCAAAGTTTCCATTTGTGTCAGAGTTGGCTGTATCAATGATTGTTTCTATCCCGTCTAAAGATTTATCAATGTCGATAATTACGAATATTATTGAATCTAACAATGGGAAGGTTTTTGGATTGATGTTAGTAGATGATGTTGATGATCAAGCGAATGTTTTCGTAAGATTTAGTTCATCAAATTTATTATCAATTGGCGAAACTTTCGAGAGATATGGTTATCAAGTGATTCAGAAGTTTTATAATGATGAAAAACAAGAGTTGTTGCAATCTCGATATGCTCAGCTTTTAAAATACATGAATACATAATGGTTAAAGTTGCTCTTTTTGGTCAGAAGACAAGCACATCTTTAGAAGATATTATTACTCCTTTTTTAAATTATTTATCTGCACATAAGATTGAGTATTGTATTGAGGAAAGGTTTTTAAGAAAAATTTCTGTCTTGACAGACGTAAATCTTACAAACGTTGAAACATTTAGTTCTAATGAAGATTTAGATAAAAGTGTAAAATTCTTTTTTTCTTTTGGAGGTGATGGTACAATTCTATCTGCAGCTACAATAGTTAGAGAATCACAAATTCCAATTGTTGGTGTAAATACAGGACGATTAGGATTTTTGGCAACGATTAATAAAAGTGTTTTATTAGAGCAATTAGATAATTTTTTTGAAGGAAATTATAACATTATCCCTCGTTCACTTTTAAAAATTGAAAGAAATGACGGTGTTGAAATCGAAAATAATTTTGCCATTAACGAAATTACAGTAACTCGTAGAGAAACAACCTCTATGATTACGATTGATACAACTTTAAACAATGAATTTTTAAATTCTTTTTGGTCAGATGGATTAATAATTTCTACGCCAACAGGATCTACAGGTTATAATTTAAGTTGTGGTGGACCAATCGTTCATCCATCCAATCAAAATTTTATCATTACACCAGTCGCGCCACATAATTTAAATGTTCGTCCACTAATAGTTTCAGAAGATTCTGTCATCGATCTTAAAATTAGAAGCCGTGCAAATGAGTATTTTTTATCATTAGATTCAAGAAACTTAGCATTAACTACAGATGTCGAATTACGAATTACAAAAGCGGATTTCAAGATCAATATAGTTGAAGCAAATGAGGCCAGTTATTTTACAACTTTGAGGGATAAAATGTTGTGGGGATCTGATAAAAGAAATTAATATTACAATAAATCATCTTAATTTTTGTTAAATCAGTTATCTTGAATTGACTTTTGTTTATATTTGTTCGATAAATTAACATTTGAAAAGTAAGCAAAAGCCGAAAAATTAACATTAACACATGAGTAGATTTTTATTATTCATCTTTGTATTATGCTTCTCTCAAGGCGTTTTAGCACAAAGACATGAAATCGGAATTTTTGCTGGAGGGGCAAACGTAATCGGTGATGTAGGAAAAGGAAATTACATTAATCCATTCCCTACAAGAGTAACATCGGGTGGTGATATTGTATTACCAATTTCAATTGGAGGACTTTATCGTTTTAACATTAACCCACACATGGGATTTAGATTAAATCTAACATATTCACATGTTGGTGCTGGTGATTTTAAATCGGGAGAACAATTTAAAAGAGATCGTAATCAAAGTTTTGAAAATGATATCTTAGAGGGTGCAGTATTATTCGAATACAACTTTAAAGATATAAACGAAGCACAAGAATTTGCACATTCACCTTACTTATTTTTTGGTGGTGGTGCATTCCAAGCAAAATATAGAATTTACGACTATGACGCTGATGAGGGTGAAATAGTGCATGATACTTACAACAAAAGAAAATTAGTTTTTCCTTTTGGTTTAGGTTACAAAGTAAGATTTAACTACAACTGGTTACTTTCATTAGAAACTGGTTTTAGATATACAAATCAGGATTTTTTAGACTATAATGTCGCTGATTTTACAAAGAATTTAATTAATGCAGGAAATTCTAATCCGGTTATTGCTGAAGAAATTCGCGATAAAACTTTTGGTAACATGAGTAATAAGGATTGGTACGTACAAACTGGTATCACATTAACTTACAGTTTCGGACGCCCTGCATGTTATTGCAACTAATAAAAAATGGAGATCAGTTTAATAGATCAGATAGATAAAAATAATTTGCCAGACCACGTTGCTATCATTATGGATGGTAACGGGCGTTGGGCAAAACAGAATGGAAAAGAAAGAACTTTTGGGCATAAAAATGCTTTAAAAGCCGTTAGAGCATCTATTGAAAGCTGTAGAGAATTAGGTATTAAGTATTTAACACTTTATGCATTTTCCACAGAAAATTGGAATCGTCCAAAATTAGAAGTTTCTTTTTTGATGACTTTACTAAGTAAAACAATCAAAGCTGAAATTAAAGAACTTCATCAAAATAATGTTCGTTTTAACATTATTGGTGACTTGTCGAAATTGCCGTTATCTGCGCGCAAAGATTTAGAAAAAGCAATTGAACTTACCAAAGATAATACAGGTTCTATTTTGACTTTAGCACTAAGCTACGGCTCAAAAGAGGAAATATTAGGTGCAATAAAAAATATTGCAAATCAGTACAAAGAAGGATCGATTAGTGAAGCCGATATTAACGAAGAACTTGTAAATCAAAATTTATATACTCACAATATGCCAATGGTGGATCTTATGATTCGCACAAGCGGTGAAACACGCATCAGCAACTTTTTACTTTGGCAAATAGCATACGCAGAATTGTATTTTACACCAGTTTTATGGCCAGATTTTAACCATGAAACTTTCTACGAAGCTATCTTAAGTTACCAAGGAAGAGAGCGCCGCTATGGTAAAATTAGTGAACAATTAACGAACTGACCGGAACTGGAAATAGAGGGATTATGAAGAAAATTATTTGGACAATGTGTATGTTAGGTACCTACATGGCTCATGCGCAGGTAGATTCTACACAAAACGTTGTTTCAACTCAGATAGAGAATTATGAGGTGGATTACATGAATCCAAGAGTTTTTACATTAGAAGATATTGATGTAAAAGGAGATACTAAATTCTCTAAAAATCAGATTATTCGTTATGCTGGTTTCTCTATTGGTGAAGAAATTGAATTACCTGGAAGTAAAGTGAACAATGCTGTAAAAAAATTATGGCGTTCAAAAATGTTCTCAGATATTGATATCTACATCAAAGAGATAAAAGGAAATAAAGTTATTTTAACATTAGAATTAGTTTCTGTACCAGAATTGGCAGATATTAAAATTAATGGAATCAAAAAATCTCAACGTGAGGATATTGTTAAAGAAAACAAATTAAATCCAGGTGTTAAGATTACAAATAACTTAATTAATTCAACAAACAATAAAATCAAAGAATATTATACTGGTAAAGGTTTCCCTAACTCGACTATTAAAGTTGAGCAAACATCAGTTGATGGTTCTAAAGATCAGCAAAATCTGATTTTAAATGTTGATAGAGGTGAACGTGTTAAGATTGATGATATTGTTTTCGAAGGGAATAATGAGTTATCAAGTAAGCGTTTACGTAAAGCAATGAAAGACACAAAACGCAAGTCGATTAATGTCTTCAAAGCTTCTAAAATGATTCCTGATAAATACCAGGCAGATTTAGAAAACGTTGTAAACGAATATAAATCAGTTGGTTTTCGTGATGCAAAGATTGTTTCTGATACAATCATGCAAGTAGATCCTAAAAATTTAGTTGTGAAAATTAAAGTTGACGAAGGTAAACCTTATTTCTTAGGAGATGTTACTTTTTCAGGAAACTCTATTTATACTTCTGAACAATTAAAGCGTGTTTTTTCTTATAAAACAGGTGATCGTTACGATGCAGTAGGAATCAATAAAAAAATATCTGGATCTGATAAAGATGATGATATCCAAACATTATACATGAATAATGGATATTTATTCGCTCGTGTTTTCCCAGTTGAAAAAAATGTGAAAAACGACACGATTGATCTTGAAATTAAAATTTACGAAGGAACTCAGGCAACTTTAAATAAAGTAACAATTTTAGGTAATACAGAGGCCCACGATCATATTTTATATCGTGAGTTAAGAACTAAACCTGGAGATTTATTTTCTAAAACTGAGATTCGTCGTACATTAATGGAGTTAGCTTCTTTAGGTTATTTAGAACCTACACAGATTTCTCCAGATATTAAGCCAAACCCAGAAAATAATACGGTAGATATTGATTGGAAAGTTGCTCCAAAATCATCTTCACAAATCGAATTACAAGGTGGTTATGGTGCAGGAACTTTCATCGGAACTTTAGGTTTAACATTTGGTAACTTCTCTATCGGAAACATGTTCCGTGGTGAAGCTTGGAAACCTGTGCCTATGGGAGATGGACAGTCATTATCTGTACGTGCACAAGCTGGTAACGGTTATAAAAACTATAGTTTATCGTTTACTGAGCCTTGGATTGGAGGAAAACGTCCAACAGCATTATCAACATCGTTCTACTTATCTCAATATGGATATACAGATCAATGGGGTGAAAAAGCAAATTTAGATATTTTAGGTGCAACTATTGGATTAAACAAGTTATTAACTTGGCCAGATGATTACTTCCGTTTATCAAACTCGTTATCTTTCCAACGTTATAATTTTGATAATTATAACTTAGCTGTAGGTAACTTAAATTACGAAAACGGTTCATCTAATAATATTAACTATACATTAGGTTTAACACGTAACTCTGCAGGACCAGATCCAATTTTCCCAGAAGATGGATCAGAAATGAGTGTTGCTGTAACAGCAACTTTACCTTACTCTTTAATGGGGAAAGAAAAAGACTATTCAACAATGTCTGACACAGAAAGATTTGAATGGTTAGAGTATTACAAGATTAAAGCTAGAGCATATTGGTACAAACAAATTGCAGGTAAATTAGTTGTTCGTGTAGGTGGTGAATTTGGTGCATTAGGTACTTATAACCGTAAAGTTGGAACTATTCCTTTCGAAAGATTTTACTTAGGAGGAACAGGATTATCACAATCTCGTTTTGATGGTCGTGAAATCGTTGCATTACGTGGTTATGAAGATTCATCTACAGGTGGTGGACAAATTGGTGATTTAACTCCAACAGGTGGAGGAACAATCTACAATAAGTTCTCATTAGAATTACGTTACCCAATTACAATGAGCCAACAAGCTAAAATCTATGGTTTAACTTTCGCAGAAGGAGGTAACGTTTGGGGATCTACAAGTGAATATAAACCATTCGAATTGAAACGATCTGTTGGTGCTGGTGTACGTATTTATATGGCAGCATTCGGATTATTAGGATTTGATTTTGGATATGGATTTGATAAAGGATTTGGACAAACAGAACGTTCTGGATGGCAAACTCACTTTATTATTGGACAACAATTCTAATTTTATTACATTAGCAATACCAAAATATTTGGCATAGTTTTAGAATTAACACGACTTAAATATGAAAAGATGGATTAGCTTTGTTGTTGTTTTCTTAGGGTTAGTAGGGTCGGTATCGGCACAAAAATTCTGTTATGTGGACACACAATATATCTTAGAGAATTTACCAGAATATACAAATTCTCAGAATAGACTGAAAACACAGACTGAAAACTGGCAAAAAGAAATCGAAGCAAAACAAGAGAATTTAACCAAAGTACAAGCTGCTTTTGAGGCGGAAAAAATTCTTTTAACTGCTGAACAAGTGAAAGAGCAAGAAAAGAAAATTGCTGATGAACTTAAAGCAATTAAAGATTTACAAGAAAAAAGATACGGACCTACGGGTGATTTAGTTTTTATGCGTAGAGCGCTTGTAAAGCCAATTCAAGATCAAATTTATAATGCAACAAAACAAGTTGCTGATAAAAGAGGTTATAGCTTTGTATTTGATAAAGGATCTGATTTGATTATGATTTACACTGATCCTAAATTTGATATTAGTCGTGAAGTTTTGAATATTTTAAAACCAGAAAATAATCCAAAACAAAATTCTAATAATAGAACATCGACAAATACAGGAAATAAAACGAATACAACAAATAAAGCAGCAACCTCACAAAATAGAGGTCAAATAAAAAAATAATAAGTAATAAATAAACTAAACATAATTTAAAATGAAACAATTAAAAGCAATAGCGTTTTTCGCAATGATGGTTTTCGGAAGTGTAATTTCTTTCGCTCAAGATATCGCTCACATTGATACTCAAGCTGTTTTAGAAGCTTTACCAGCTTACAAAAAAGCTGAGGCTGATTTAGAAGCTTTAGGTAAAAAACACCAAGATAAAATTGCTTCTTTAGAAGCGGAATACAAAACTTTCATGGAAGGTGCTCAAGCTCAATTAGCTGGAAAATCTCAAGAGGAAGCTCAAAAAATCATGGTAGCTAATAAATACCAAGAGAAAGATCAAGAGTTACAACAAAAATTCCAAGCGTACCGTCAAGCTGCTCAAGAAGAAATGGTAAATAAAGAAAAAGCATTATTTGATCCAATCGAGAAAAGAGTAAATGATGCAATTGCTGCAGCTGCTACTAAAAAAGGAATTAAATACGTATTACCAGCAGGTGTTACAATCTACAAAAACGGAGGATACGATTTATTCAACGATGTTAAAAAAGAATTAGGATTATAATCCATATTTTAAATATCTTTAAGCCACTATTATTAGTGGCTTTTTTTATTATATCACATGAACGCAATTGAAACTAAATTAAAAGGTTGTTTTATATTAGAACCATCTGTTTTTGAGGACGAAAGAGGATATTTTTTCGAATCTTATAATGAGAATAAAATGGAACAAATTCTAGGTTATAAACCAACTTTTGTACAAGATAATCAATCAAAATCTTCTTACGGTGTTATTAGAGGATTGCACATGCAAGCTGGCGAGCATTCACAAGCGAAATTAGTTCGTGTTGTTGAAGGTGCAGTAATTGATGTGGCAGTAGATGTACGTCCTGATTCGCCAACTTACGGAGAAGCTGTGGCGGTAGAATTATCTGCAGACAATAAAAGACAATTATTTATTCCGCGTGGATTTTTACATGGTTTTTCAGTAATTAGTGATACAGCTGTATTCTTTTATAAATGCGATAACGGTTATAATAAAGAATCTGAAGATGGAGTTAATCCTATCGATGCAGATTTAAATATCGATTGGCAAATTCCTGCTGAAAAAATGTTATTATCAGATAAGGATAAAGAAGCGCAGTCATTTGCGAATTTTAAAGCTAAAAATTTAAAGTAATCTGCATGAAAAGAATTTTAGTTACTGGAGCAAACGGTCAATTAGGTCAATCAATAAGAGAAATTTCAGAAAATTATAATCAATTAGCTTTTGAATTTGTTTCAAGAGCAGAATTAGATATTACTAACAATGAAATGGTAATTTCTTATTTTGACAACAATAAATTTGATGCTGTGGTTAATTGTGCAGCTTATACAGCGGTAGATTTGGCGGAATCAGATATTGAAAACGCACGATTAGTAAATGCAACAGCAACTAAAAATTTAGCAGAAGCTACAGCTAAAGCTGATATACCATTTATTCATATTTCTACAGATTATGTTTTTGATGGTACAATTTCAACGCCACGATTAGAGTCTGATCAAGTAAATCCTATTGGAGTGTATGGATTGACTAAGTTGGAAGGTGAAAATTTAGCCTTAGAAAACAATCCTAAGACAATAATTATTCGTACGGCTTGGGTTTATTCTAAATACGCAAAAAACTTTGTTAAAACGATGCTTTGGTTGTTTAATGAGAAGGAAGAAATCGGAGTAATTAATGATCAAATAGGTTCCCCAACCAATGCAGTAGATTTAGCAGATGCAATTGCTCAAATTTTATCAAAAGATGAATTAACATACGGCATCTATAATTACTCGAACGAAGGTGAATGTTCTTGGTTTGATTTTGCCACTAAGATTAAAGAATTAACTAATTCATCAATCAAGATTAATCCAATTCCGACGACTGATTATCCTACGCCAGCAAAGCGACCTGCATATAGTTTATTAGACAAAACTAAAATTAAGGAAACGTATAATATCGAAATTCCGAATTGGGAAGAAAGCTTAGCAAAAGAGTTAAAAGCAATGGTTTAAAATTATAGATAAATAAAAAAAATCCTCGCAGTTGCGAGGATTTTTTATTGTTATATGAATTGATAATTTTAGTTGATAACGTCAAAACGTGTGTAAGGACGTAATGCTTCAGGAATACGAATAGATCCGTCTGCTTGTTGGTGATTCTCTAAAATAGAAGCTAAAATACGAGGTAAAGCTAAAGCAGAACCATTTAATGTATGTGCTAATTGAGTTCCGTTTTCGTCTTTATAACGTAATTTTAAACGATTCGCTTGGAAAGTTTCAAAGTTAGAAACAGAAGAAACTTCTAACCATTTTTCTTGCGCTTCAGAGAAAACTTCGAAATCGTAAGTTAAGGCAGATGTAAATCCTGCGTCACCACCACATAATCTTAAAATACGGTATGGTAATTCTAATTTTTCTAAAATTGATTTTACGTGATCTACCATTCCTTCTAACGCTTCGTAAGAATTTTCAGGTTTTTCGATACGAACAATTTCAACTTTTTCAAATTGGTGTAAACGATTTAATCCACGAACATCTTTTCCATAAGATCCAGCTTCGCGGCGGAAACATGGAGAATATGCAGTATTACAAATTGGTAAATCTTCCGCTTTGATAATAACATCACGGTAAATATTTGTTACCGGAACTTCAGCAGTTGGAATTAAATATAAATCGTCTTCATTAACATAGTACATTTGACCTTCTTTATCAGGTAACTGTCCTGTACCATAACCAGAAGCCTCATTTACTACGAATGGAGGAACAATTTCGTCATATCCAGCGTCAGCATTACAATCTAAAAAGAATTGCGCTAAAGCACGTTGTAAACGAGCTCCTTTTCCTTTGTAAACAGGGAAACCAGCACCAGTAATTTTAACACCTAATTCAAAATCAATTAAATCGTATTTTTTAGCAACTTCCCAATGAGGTAAATTTTGTGGTTTAGGAGTTGGAACTCCATGTTCAAAAATTGTTTCATTATCATCCGCATCTTTTCCAGCTTTTACGCTTTCGTGTGGGATATTAGGAATTTGGTATAATAATTCTTTTAAAGACTCTTCGTATTTCGATAAAATATCCTGTAGTTCTTTGGAAGAAGATTTTAATTCAACCGATTTTTCTTTTAATACATTTGCTTCCTCCGCTTTACCTTGCTTAAACAAATTACCTACTTCTTTCGCTAATTTGTTGGATTCTGCTAATACATTATCTAATTCAAATTGTGTTTTACGACGAAGTTCGTCAACATTTAACACTTCGTCAACAATCTCTAAGTTCTTGAAGTTACGTTTTTTTAATCCTTCAATTACTTTTTCTTTGTTTTCTTGAATGTAAGAAACTACAAGCATATCTATAATTTATTTTATACCTCACAAATGTAATAAGAATTAATTGTTTCAATACAGACTTTCAAGACAAGTTTAAGTTTGAACGATTATAAATTTGATTGTTTTTGCCTAAAATTGAGTTTTATGATCAATATATTTTTTCAAAATTATTTCTTCTTTTGATAAATTAATCAACTATTTAGTTTTACAAAAAATTAGTAATCTATTTCAGCTTAATACATAAGTATTTAAATATCAGTATCTTATATTTTATAATTAACTGAAATATTGTTACAATTATATTTCATTGATTTTACATTTTAAATAATTGATTATCAGTTAATTTTGAAAAGTATTCAAATAGTAAAATATAAAACAAATCAATATGAAAAAATTAGTTTTCGCTTCATTCGCAGTAACAGGATTATTATTAACATCTTGTGGTAACGATAAAAAAACAGAAGTTGTTGTTGAAGATACTGTAGTTGTTGATACTGTAACAACAGTTGTAGATTCTACAGTAGTTGATGCACCAGTTGTAGATTCTGTAATTGCAGAAGATTCTGTTGCACCAGCAGCTCCAGTTGAAGCACAATAAAATATAAATAAAAAAGCCACTCCTTAAAGAGTGGCTTTTTTTATGCAGTCGCTTTGCGATGTAATAATCGTGTTAGTTTGATTGATAGATCAAGTAAAATAAATTTAGCGTTTCCATTTCGTTCAATATGGTAAGACGCTTCGTTGATTTCATCCAATATCTCTTCAATGTTTGCTCCGTGAATGAATTGTGCAAATCCTTCCCATTTAAAACCTTCAACTTGAATCTGAACATTGACTAAATCATTCACTTGGTAAGATTTTAATAATGCTTGACGAAAAATTTCGCTACAATAATTCAAGAAATTCTTTTGTTCGTCTCGTGACCATGTTGATATTTCGTTCGACCAATCAATTAAATCCTTTAAAACAACAGGTGTTTTAGCGGCCATAAATGCTTTTCTAACCCAAGTAACAAAATAACTATCAAAAATTTTGTTTGAGTTTTGCATCAATGTAAATGCTTCACGCAGATTACCGTTTGATAAAAAAGCTAAATGTTTTGCCTTTTCTTGACCAAAATTTTCTTTCTGAATTAAGAAATTTTCCACATCTTGATTTTCAATTTTCGGAATTTTAACCAATTGACATCGTGATGTTATTGTAGGTAAAACCAAATCTTCACGCTCACAAACTAATAAGAAAAGCGTATTTTGAGGTGGTTCTTCTATAATTTTTAATAATTTATTTGCCGCAGCTGTATTCATCAGTTCTGGCATCCAAATGATCATAATTTTATATCCACCTTCATACGAATTTAAAGCTAGCGTTTTTACAATTTCGTCAGCTTCATCTACATTAATTGCTCCTTGTTTTTTCTCTATTCCAAGGTGTTTCATCCAATCATTTACATTACCATAAATATTTTCCTGAATAAAACTTCTCCATTGATTAATCAAGAGTTTTGCATTTGGTTTTTTGACCGAATCAGTCGCTGAAAACGGATATGAAAAATGCAAATCAGGATGTTGTAGGTTATTCACTTTGATGTGACAATTATTTTCGGTATCACCACATAAAACTTCCTGTGCATAAGCCAAAGCTAAAGCTAAAGCTCCCGAACCTTCTGGTCCAGAAAATAGTTGCGCATGACTAATACGACCATCTTTGATCGATTGTTTTAGTTTAGTTTTAATTTCGGTTTGTCCTACAATATTTTCCCAAAGCATAAGCCAAAGATATTATTTTTATTCGACCTAATTGATGAGAGTTTTCAGTTGATTAATTTCTTCCAGATTTGAAATTCCACTATCATCTACCAAGGCAGAAGAATGGAAGTAATTCGCATTGGTAATCGAATGGATTTCTTTTAAATTTGAAGAACGCAATCCGCCTCCTGGCATAATTTCTATACGATTTCCTGCTAATTCTACTAATTTTTTCAAATTATGTTTGCCTTCATTTACATTAGAACTTAATCCAGAAGTTAAAATAGTTTTAAAGCCTAAGTTAATTACTTGTTCAAGAGAATTTTCTAAATCAGATGTGCGATCAAAGGCGCGATGAAATGCACATTTTAAGGGTTTTGCTAACTCAACTAAAATCTGATTACGCTCTAAATCAATCTCATTATTTTCTTTCAAAATTCCGAAAACGAATCCATCAATTTTTAAAGATTTTAATGTTAAAATATCATTTTTCATCAGTTCAAATTCATCATCAGTATAATTAAAATCTCCACCACGAGGGCGAATCATAATCATTAATTCTTTATCAGAATTTGAAATTAATGTTTTAATATCTTCTTTTTTGGGAGTAGTTCCACCTAAATGAGCATCTGCACAAAATTCTATGCGGTCAGCATTAGATATGGCTGCGACTAAGGCAGATTCTAAGTTGAAACAAGCTATTTCTATTTTTTTCATTTTATGATTGATTTACCATCAATTAAACGATTTCCTTTTTGATCGTGAACTGCAAAGTTAAACCCTGGATGAATACAATACGAACCATATTCACCTTGTTTATTAATAGCAATAAATCCTACTTGAATATTTTTTAAATCCTTCTTACGTAATTCTGTCAATTTTATAATTCTAAGAACAGCTTCTTTACAAGCATCTTCTGGGTGTTTCCCTTGTCGCATCAATTCCACAACCAAATGACTTCCTGCAATACGAATCACTTCCTCTCCATGACCTGTTGCAGTTGCAGCACCAATTTCGTTATCAACATATAAACCAGCACCAATAATAGGCGAATCACCAACGCGACCATGCATTTTATAAGCCATTCCACTTGTAGTACAAGCTCCAGAAAGATTTCCAAATTCGTCTAAAGCAATCATTCCGATTGTATCGTGGTTTTCGATATTAATAGGCATCTGATAATTAGTATCTTTTAACCATTCTTTCCATTCCTTTTCAGATTCTTCGGTTAATAAATTTTCTTTCTTAAACCCTTTTTCCAAAGCAAATTGCAACGCTCCATTACCAACTAACATAACATGTGGTGTATCTTCCATTACCTTACGAGCAACAGTTATAGGATGTTTAATTTGTTCTAATCCTGCAACAGAGCCAATATTAGCTTGATGATCCATAATACATGCGTCTAATGTTACTTTTCCGTCACGATCTGGTCTTCCTCCATAACCAACACTTCGTTCAGTAGGATCAGCTTCTACCAACCGAACACCTTTTTCAACAGCATCCAATGCATTTCCTTTACTGCCTAAAATTTTCCAAGCTTCGGCATTGGCTTGTATTCCGAAATTCCAAGTCGATAGAACAATAGGTTTATTTATTTTTGATGAAGTGGATAGATTAGAAAATTCAATTGCGTCTAATTTAGCCGTAATACCTAAAATCCCTAAGGCTGATATTTTTTTTAGAAAGCTTCTTCTGTTGTTCATGTGTAAATTATTGTTTATGTGTTGTTAACAAATATATTATTAATAGTTTAACACAATTGATATTGAAAAAATAATTGTAATTTTAGATTAGGTTTGATAAGGAATGGAAGCAGATATTTTAGCGAATCAATTAAAAGAAAGAAAAATAAATCCAACAGCGATGCGACTTTTAGTTTTGGATCAATTAATTAAATCTGATGTTGCAATGAGTTTGGTTGATTTAGAAACTTTGTTGGATTCGGCTGATCGTGTAACGATTTATAGGACTTTAAAGAAATTTGAAGAAAAGAAGCTTGTTCATACGATTGAAGATGGTACAGGATCTATAAAATATGCCATTTGCGAATCTAATTGTAAGTGTAATACAGCGTTTACACACGCGCATTTTCATTGTACACAATGTGAACAAACGTTTTGTTTGCGTAATATACATTTGCCAGATATTAAACTTCCTAAAAATTTCCAAGCAGAACAATCTTCGTTTATCTTAAAAGGAATCTGTGATCATTGCAGCGTAAAATAACTTTGCAATTCAATTGCATATGCTTAATTGTACATTTGATTTGAATTTAAATGATTAAGATATGTCAAATTGTAAAACATGTTGTGGAGAAGATGAACAACATTTTCATAATCATTCTCACGAAAGCAATTCAAATAATCATAATGATCACGATCATGACCATTCAACCAACCGATGGACATTAATTTTTAGTTTAGTTATTTTCTTCTTAGGATTAACTTTTCAATATATTATTAAGGCCGAGTGGTTTTTAGGAAACGAATGGATACGTTTAATTTGGTTTGCTGTAGCCTATATTCCGGTAGCCTATCCAGTTTGGGTACAAGCTTTTGAATTATTTCTAAAAAAAGATTTTTTCAATGAATTTTCTTTGATGGGAATCGCAACTTTAGGCGCATTTTTTATACAGGAATATCCTGAGGGAGTCGCAGTAATGTTATTTTACACAATAGGCGAAATGTTCCAAGATGCTGCTGTTAATAAAGCAAAAGGTAACATTAAAGCGTTATTAGATGTAAGACCTAATACAGCCAATGTCTTTAGAGATGGAGTTTTTAAGGAAGTGCATCCAGAGGAAGTTCAAATTGGTGAAATTATTCAGGTTCGTGTCGGAGAAAAAGTCCCACTTGATGGTACGATGAAATCGGATAAAGGTAGTTTCAATACTTCTGCATTAACTGGAGAAAGTAAACCTTCTGTTTATAGAAGAAATGAACAGGTTTTGGCCGGAATGCTTAATTTAGAAAATGTAGTCGAAATGGTAACGACAAAAAAGTTTGAAGACAGTTCGATTGCAAAGATTCTTCAGATGGTTCAAGAAGCGAGTTCACGAAAAGCGAAAACAGAATTATTTATAAGAAAATTTGCTAAAGTTTATACGCCAATTGTTTTCTTTTTAGCAGTAGCATTAGTCTTTATTCCAGCTCTTTTTGTTGACGATTACAATTTTAAAGATTGGTTGTATCGAGGGTTAATATTCTTGGTTGTTTCATGTCCATGTGCATTAGTTATATCTGTTCCATTAGGGTATTTTGGAGGAATTGGAGCTGCTTCTCGAAATGGGATTTTATTTAAAGGATCTAATTTCTTAGAACAAATGAGTAAAGTAACTGCTGTTGTGATGGACAAAACAGGAACTTTAACCAAAGGTGTTTTTAATGTTCAACAAATTGAAACTGTTGGTATAGATCAGAACGAATTTTTATCTATGGTTTCAGCATTAGAATCTCAATCTACTCATCCAATAGCCAAAGCAATTGTCAATCATCATCCACCAATTTCTAAAGCAGAAAATGTAGAGGAAATTGCTGGGAAAGGTTTAAAAGGAAAAGTGAATGGAAAAGAGATTCTAGTCGGAAATGGGAAATTATTGCAACATTTTGGTATCGTGTATCCAACAACAATAGATCAGATTGTAGAGAGTATAGTTTTGGTCGCAATTGATAATAAATACGCGGGTTATATTACAGTTGCAGACGAATTAAAAACTGATGCAAAACAAACAATTTCTGATTTAAAAAAACTAGGAGTTAACGTTACTGTAATGTTGAGTGGAGATAAAGATTCAATTACTCAGAAAGTAGCCAAAGAAATAGGTTTATCAAAAGCTTATGGTGGATTATTGCCAGAAGGGAAAGTTGAAAAAATGAACGAATTGAAGAAAGATCCAAATCAAATTGTAGCATTTGTTGGTGATGGAATAAACGACGCACCAGTTTTAGCATTAAGTGATGTAGGAATTGCAATGGGAGGTTTAGGAAGTGATGCCGCAATTGAAACGGCTGATGTTGTAATACAGACAGATCAGCCACATAAAATTGCTACTGCAATTAAAATTGGACGAGAAACCAGAAAAATAGTTATTCAGAATATTTTGTTGGCTCTTATTGTAAAAGGAATTGTGATGATTTTAGGAGCTGGTGGTTTATCTAACATGTGGGAAGCTGTATTTGCAGATGTTGGTGTCGCTTTATTAGCTATTCTTAATGCAGTAAGAATTCAGCGAATGAATTTTAATATATAAATAAAAAAGCGAGGATTGCCTCGCTTTTTTTATTTCGTATATATTTTCTTCATCAAATCGATATCAACGTTCAAATGATCGGTCAAATAATCATCAACTGAGTAATACTTTTCCACTATTTTTTCAAAAGCACCTTGTAAATATTCAGCGTTTACTAAGAAAATATCAGCTAAAGATGGGTTTTGTTCGATGTAAGCAGCATATTTTTTTTCTAAAAATTGGTTCGATAATAAATAATCAGACTCTATCGTATTCCAATCCACATTCAACGATTTTAAAATTAAAGCAGTTGCAATTCCAGTTCGATCTTTTCCGGCTGTACAATGATAAATAACCGAGCAATTCTCCTTATTTTGTAAAATAGAAAAGAATTCTTTAAACTCTTTCATTGCATTTTCTTCTAAAACTAAATCGCTATAAAATTGCTGCATCATGTGTTTATAATCTGTCAATCCACTTTGCATTTTTTGCATAAAGGCATTCATATTAGCCGCCATAATATCTAAATGAAATTCATTCTTACAAGTGGATGGAACTCGATCAATAGATGATTTTCTTTCCTCAGCCGTTCTAAAATCTACAACAGTTTTTACATTTAAATCAGCTAAAAATTCTAAATCATTTGTATTTAATCTGCTTAATTCATCTGTTCTTATTAAGTAATTTGATTTTATAATTGTCTTATTTCCTGTTATTATTCCTCCTAAATCTCTAAAATTATAACCTCCTTCTATTGGTAGTATTCTACTTTCGTGCATCAATTTCATCTTAATAAATAGTTCTAACTCCTTAAATTAATGCTATTTATTAATACAAAACTTAAAATTTGTGTTAAATGTGAATTGTGAATAAAAATTATTTTTATTAATTCTAAATTTAGATTAGATTTGTCGTGAATTAGATTTAATCTAAATAAAAAGATGGCTGAAAAGACTAAAATTGTTAAAGAGAAATTTTTTTTAAAACGTAAAGAATATGTGACTCCACATTTAATTCGTTTATACATTGGTAGCGATGATGTTTTGGTTTTTGAAGAAACAACTTTAGGAGGAACGTGTAAATTATCGTTCCCACCATTAGGAATCCGAGATATTCACTTTGCTGAATATGATGCGGAAAAAAATAAATGGTACACACCTTCTGATAAATTTAAACCAGTTACACGTACATATACCTTAAGAGGAATTGATGCAAAAGAAAACGAATTAATCGTAGATGTTGCAGATCACGGAGATAATGGACCTGGTTCTCGTTGGGCAAGAAATGCACAAATTGGTGATAGAATAGGTGTTTCTATGAAAGCGAAGAAAAAAGAATTAGCTCCAAAAGCCGATTTTGTTTGTTTAGCTGCTGATTTAACAGGTTTACCAGTTATTTCTGTCATTATAGAATCTTTGCCATCATCTACAAAAGGTATAGTTTGTGTTGAGGTTCCGTCTAAGGAAGATGTTCATAAAATAGAAACTAAAGCAAATTTAGAATTCAAATGGATTATTAATCCACAAAGAGGAAAAGGTACAGCTTTAGCAAAATTAGTTACAAGTCAAAAATATCCTAAACGTAAAGACGGTAAACGTTTTGCTTATGTTGCGGGAGAATCACAATCAATTAAAAAAATTAAAACTTTCTTTAAAGATGATTTAGAGTGGAAAAAAGAAGAATTCTACTGTACATCGCACTGGAAAGCTGGTAAAGCTGAAAGAAATGGTTTAGAGGAATGTCACGATAAAATTGAGCAAAGGGAAATAGCTAAAGTTTTTTAATTTCAATATTTTATTCATTTTATGGAGAATGCCTTTCGGAAACGGAAGGCATTTTTTATTATCTTTGAAATAATTAACTTTCAGATTATGAGATTATTATTGTTTTTATTATTACCATTTTCCTTATTTGCTCAAGATAAATTTAAGGTAGAATACGAAAAACGTAGCTACATTAAATTAGATGGCAACAGTGAGCAATATAGATTGATGGAAGAGCAATTTTCTAGACCATCTTATCTGCAACTATTGGGTGATGATAATCGATGTTCATTAAAAGAAATAGATAGGATTTCTAATTCTCAAAGTTCAACACAAATGAGTATAATTGGCGCTGAAAAAGATTTAGAATCATATTTAGATTTCACAAAAAATGAAATGATAGTTTCTAAAGATATTGATGGAAAAATATTTTTAATTTCTAATCAAATTAAACCTTTCGAATGGATAATTACTAGAGAAACAAAGAAAATTAATGGTTATAATGCAAAAAAAGCGACTTATAAACATCAAGATTTTCTTTATGAAGTTTGGTATTCTACTGATATAAAATCAAAATGTGGTCCTGATGATGCATATGGCTTACCAGGCTTAGTATTAGAAGCAAAGATAATTCATATAGAAAAACCAGATAATTACACACATTATAAGATAGATCAACTAACAATTGATAATGAGGTTAAATTTAATGTCCCAACTAAGGGAAAACCGACAACCGCAGAGGAATATAAATCATTTCGTGCAGAATATGATAAACGATTACAAGAAGCCTACGGGAATACAGGAATTGATAAAGATTAAATTAAGAGCTATATAAAAAAAAGCCACTCGATTGAGTGGCTTTTTTTAATTTGATTCGTTGTAAAGTGTGTTATGATTCTTATCCAAGAAATTGAATTGTAAATATTTATACGCATCTCTTGGTACAATCTTAATCCACTTTTTGTGTTTAAATAACCATTTCATCTGAATGCTTGGTAATCCATTTTTTAAGTACGCCGCTACGAAGGGATGTACATGCAAAGACATTTTAGTCAAATCTTTGTCTTTACGTTCAAGGATATTCAAGAGCACTTGTTCAATCTTGTCAATTGTAACGATAGGTGCCTCAACTTCATTCGATTCCTGGTTTGGATTTTCTTCTGTGGTAACAAAGTTAATTTCTGGTCTTACTCTTTGTCTTGTGATTTGAATTAATCCAAATTTACTTGGAGGCAAAATCTTATGTTTTGCTTTGTCTTTTGCCATTTCAGCTCTCAAATGTTCGAACAATTCTTTCTTATGTTCGGCATCTGTCATATCAATAAAATCCACAACAACGATTCCACCCATGTCACGCAATTTCAATTGTCGTGCAATTTCAGAAGCAGCAATTTTATTTACTGCAAAGGCAGATTCTTCTTGGTTTTTTGAATTTCTAGAGATGTTTCCAGAGTTTACATCAACTACGTGTAAAGCTTCTGTATGTTCAATCACCAAATAAGCACCTTTTGATTGCGGTATTGTAACCGTTTTTCCAAAAGCTTGTTTAATTTGACGTTCAACATTAAACTTCTCAAAAATTGGAACATAAGGATCGTCATATTCCTTTACCAAACTGATTTTTTCCGGTGCAATTACTTCTAAGTATTCGCGCATTTCCTCAGCTAATTGTACATCATCTACCGAGATTTTAACGAATTCATCATTAAAATTATCTCTTAAGATAGAAGAAGCACGATCCATCTCACTTAAAATTTTACTAGGTGCTTTTTTCTTTTGTAGATTTTTAAAGATTTGAGTCCATTTATTAATTAAATAACTTAAATCAGCTTGTAATTCGTCTACATTTTTTTGTTCAGCAACTGTTCGAATAATAATTCCAAAACCTTCAGGAGTAAGTCCTTCAAGAATATTTGTTAAACGTTCTCTCTCTGGTTTTGATTTTATTTTCTGAGAGATTGATACTCTGTTAGAAAATGGTACAAGTACCAAATATCTACCTGCAATAGATATTTCAGATGTAATTCTAGGACCTTTCGTGTGGATTGGTTCTTTTGTAATTTGAACCAAAACTGAGTCACCTGGAGCAAAGATTTCAGATATTAATCCATCTTTTTCAATCGGTTCCTCCATACGGAAGTTCTTCAGTTTATCTGTTTTATACGTTCCGTTTACAACTGTTTTAGCAAATGTATTCGATGAACGTATTTGTGGACCTAAATCATGATAATGTAAAAAGGCATCTTTCGAATAACCAATATCTACAAAAGTTGCATTTAGGCTAGGAGCTAATTTTTTGATTTTTCCCAAGTAAATGTCACCAACAGCAAATCCATCGTTCGAAGAATCTTGATGAAATTCCATCAAACGACCTTCGTCAAGTACTGCAATGCGTACTTGATCTTCTTGCGCCGATATAACTAGTTCTTTGCTCATCAAAAATTAACTTTTAAAAATGATAAAAGCACTTTCCAAAACCTGAGTTGAAAAGTGCTATTTTCAAAAAGATTAAATTTATAACAGTTAACTGTTAATTATTTTTTCTTTTTGTGTCTGTTAAGACGACGACGTTTTTTACGTTTGTGCGTCGCTACCTTATGTCTTTTACGTTTTTTTCCGCTTGGCATGATACAATTATTTTACTTGTTATTTTACTACGTTTGCTTCGCTAGACTTTACATCTTCGATGAAAGTTTTTGCTGGTTTGAAAGTAGGTACGTTATGAGCAGGGATAATGATAGAAGTACCTTTAGTGATGTTTCTACCTGTTTTTTCAGCTCTCGTTTTAATAGTAAAAGAACCAAATCCTCTTAAGTAAACATTTTCACCATTAACTAAAGATTTGATCACCTCATCCATAAACGATTCTACTACTCTCTGAGTGTCGCTCTTTTCAAGTCCTAACTTACCTGAAATGTTATTTACTATTTCTGCCTTTGTCATAATTCCTTTTCTTATTCTTAAATTTGAAAGCGGGTGCAAATATAACTATTACATCTTAACAAAAAAAGCATTTTAGTAGATTTTATGAAATTCAACTACCTGATTTTGTCTTGGTTTGACAAAAATAAGAGAGAATTACCTTGGCGCAATACTCGAAATCCCTTCCATATTTGGTTATCAGAAATTATCTTACAACAAACAAGAGTTGAGCAAGGTAAGAATTTTTATCTTAATTTCATAACGGAATTTGACACGGTAAATGACCTTGCAAAAGCGGATGAACAAAAGGTTTTAAAGCTATGGCAAGGATTAGGATATTATTCTCGTGCAAGAAATTTACATTTTACTGCTCAATTTGTTTCAAATGAGCTAAATGGCGTATTTCCGGACACTTTTAAAGAATTAAAAAAATTAAAAGGAATTGGGGATTATACTGCTGCTGCAATCGCTTCTATCGTATATAATGAACCTGTCCCAGCGGTAGATGGAAATATGTTTCGTGTTTTTTCTAGATATTTTAATGTAGAAGATGACATTTCATTAGCTAAAACTAAAAAAGTTTTTTGGGATTTGGGAATTGAAGTAATTGATGAAAAACGTCCAGGAGATTTTAATCAAGCAGTGATGGATTTAGGTGCAACAATTTGTTTGCCGAAGGCTGCAAAGTGTGACATTTGTCCTTTAAATGAATCTTGTGAAGCGTTACGATTAAATAAAGTGCAAGAATTACCGATTAAAACGAAAAAAGTAAAAGTTTCCAATCGTTTTTTACATTTTATTTTGGTTCAGAACGGAAATGAAATTGGTTTAGTGAAGCGTGAAGGAAATGATGTTTGGAGAAATCTATTTACGTTACCAATGATAGAAACAACGACTGATTTGTTGGATAATGAAGATCTGATTCATCAAAATATCCATTTGGATTTGAGCTTTATTTCTGAAGAAAAACACATTTTATCGCATCAAAATTTATTCATCAAGTATTATCGTTATATTCCAAATGTGTCTAAAATTGAGCATTTGCGTAACTTATCTGATTTTGAATGGATAAATTTAAATGAAATAGAAAATTATCCACTTCCAAAACCAATTGAAAATTTTATAAATTATCATTTTTTAGATTAATTTTGTATATTAAAGCCACGTAATCAAAACCACGAAAAGCTATGAACGGTACAACCAACAAAGTAATCTTAATTGGAAATTTAGGAGATGATGTTAAATTGCATCATTTTGATGAGCAAAATTGTATAGGTCGTTTTCCAATCGCAACAACAGAATCTTACATTTCTCGTACAGGGGAACGTATTACAGAAACTGAATGGCACAATATTACAACGCGTAATAAATTAGCCGAATTGTGTGAGCGTTACCTAAAAAAAGGAGATAAAGTATTTGTTGAAGGACGTATTAAAACACGTAAATGGGACGATAATGGACAAACTCGTTACACAACTGAAATTGTAGCAAATTCAATAGAATTTTTAACACCAAAAACAGATTCAGATCAAAGATCAACAACAAATCAACCAGAACAGGTAAACAATGAAACGCCGTCAACTCCAACTTCTATGGGAGAAGGTGAGGATGATTTACCGTTCTAAAAAAATGTAGTAGAAATAAAGTAGAATGAATTATAATTTACTGAAGCGAAAGCTCGTAAACAAAGTCTTATGTATAGTAGCATTATGTATTAGTGCTATTTTTTTTATGTCATGTTCGGATAATTCAGAGGTAGTAAAACCTCTAGGCCAAGTACGATTAGAATATCCGACAGCGAAATATGTAAAATTTAATCAAAACGCACCGTATACGTTTGATTATTCAGATTTTGGACAAATAAAACAAGGAAAGCAACCAAATTGGTATATTGTTTATTATCCTGAAATGAAAGCAAATATTTTCTTGACCTATTTTCCGGTGAATTCTAAACAAGATTTAATTGTTAAAATTAAAGAAAGTGAAGCTTTTGTTCAGAAACAAACTGTAAAAGCAAGTTTTATTTCTCCACAAATGTTTGAATTTCCAGAAAAACGAGTGTTTGGAACATTGTACGAATTAGGTGGAGAGTCGGCAATCAACCTTCAATTTCATGCTACAGATAGTGTAAGCAATTTTATTTCAGGTTCAGTTTATTTTTCATCAGAACCAAAAGCAGATTCTTTAGCACCAGCTGTTGAATACATTAAAAAAGATGTACAGCATTTGATTGAATCTTTAACTTGGCGAAAATAAAAGTATTTGATTACTAAAAACGATTATTTTTGTAATCAATATAATAAAGCAACTAATTTTTAAAATAATATGTTAGTACAAATCGGGCAGTTAATGCTCAGTTTAATGTTGTTAGTAATGTTACACGAGTTAGGACATTTCGTAGCAGCAAGATATTTTGGCGTTCGTGTAGAGCGTTTCTTTGTTTTCTTTGATGTGAAATTCGCAATCTGGAAAAAGAAAATTGGTGATACTGTTTACGGAATAGGTTGGTTACCATTAGGTGGATATGTTAAGTTATCAGGAATGATTGACGAAAGCATGGACACAGAACAAATGAAAAGCGAACCACAACCATGGGAATTCCGTACTAAGCCAGCATGGCAACGATTAATTATTATGTTAGGTGGTATTTTCGTTAATATCGTTTTAGCTATGATAATTTATTCTGTTTTACTAATTGCAAACGGAGAGCGTTATACTAAAGTTGAAGCAATGAAGTATGGTTTAGCTGTAGATTCAACTCAATTAGCGTTAGGTTTAAAAACTGGTGATATTCCTGTTGGTGTTAACGGTATTAAATATAATTCGTTAGAAGAAATTGATAAAGAAGCTTTATTAGGAGGTGAAACTTTAGAAATTTCACGTCAAGGAAAAGAAATTTCTTTACCAATTAACGAAGATTTCAGAACTCAAATTTTAAATTATAAACAAGGATTCTTCGTTCCTCAATTTTCATTTGAAGTAGATACAGTTTTCTTAGATACACCAGCTCATAAAGCAGGAATCTTAAAAGACGATAAAATTATTGCGATTGATGGATTTACAACTCCTTTTTTCAATGATTTCTCTAAGAAATTAGAAGAATATGAAGGAAAAACAGTCCCTTTTAGTGTTGAAAGAAATGGTCAGCCAGTAGAATTAATGGTTACGATTGGAAAAGATGGAAAAGATGGAAAAGATGGAAAAGATGGAAAAGATGGAAAAGATGGAAAAGATGGAAAAGATGGAAAAATCGGAATTAAGGCTAAATCAGCATACTTAGATTCAGTGATTGGTCGTAAAGATTACTCGATCGGAGAAGGTATTGCACAAGGTATCGTAAAGCCGTTTGATGCTATTGCTACACAAGTACGAGGAATCGGAACATTGTTCCAGGTAAAAGATGGACGCAAGCAAGTGTCTGGTCCAATCGGAATGGTAAAACACATGCCTGAAAAATGGGACTGGTTAAACTTCTGGTCTTTTACAGCTATGATTTCAGCTTGGTTAGCTTTTATTAATTTATTGCCAATTCCAGGTTTAGATGGTGGACATGCAGTGTTTGCAATCTATGAAATGGTGACAGGAAAAGCTCCGAGCGAAAAAGTTTTAGAAAAAGCACAGATGGTCGGAATCTTCATAATCCTTGGTTTAATGGTATTTATCTTCGGAAATGACATAATAAATTTAATTTTCGGATAAATTTTTTAAAATATTTTTTGTGGGTGTAAAAAATCCTTTTATATTTGCACCCACAATTAAGCAACATTCCTCCTTAGCTCAGTTGGTTAGAGCATCTGACTGTTAATCAGAGGGTCCTTGGTTCGAGCCCAAGAGGAGGAGCTTTTTTAGTGAAACAAACCAAGTCAAACAAAGACTTTAAAATAATTTTGGATTTTCCTCCTTAGCTCAGTTGGTTAGAGCATCTGACTGTTAATCAGAGGGTCCTTGGTTCGAGCCCAAGAGGAGGAGCAATCAAAAATAAAAAGGCTATCAGTAATGATAGCCTTTTTTGTTTGTCATTTATTTTAATTCTAACCATTCTTTTGCCATTTGAAATGCATTCGGAATCGAATAGTTGAATGGTTTTTCCTTTAATTTTTCTTTAGTTTCACGTTCTATCATCTCTAATACATAAGATTCGGCTTGTAGAAGCTGTTGTTTACGTCTATTTTGAAGATAATAATCGTTTGCGTGTATTTGTTCAAAATACAACAAGATGGTTTCCCAAAGCTCTGTAATTCCTTTTTCTTTTAATCCAGAACCAAGAATTGTTTTACGTTTCCAATTCGAGTCT
Source organism: Faecalibacter bovis (assembly GCF_017948305.1). Taxonomy (NCBI): domain Bacteria; kingdom Pseudomonadati; phylum Bacteroidota; class Flavobacteriia; order Flavobacteriales; family Weeksellaceae; genus Faecalibacter; species Faecalibacter bovis. The sequence goes on along the minus strand of NZ_CP072842.1, from coordinate 912,580 downwards.
TTTGTTGGTAAAAATTGAAGTGATCGTGCTAAATCAACTTTTGCATCCTTAACTAATTTTTCCTGAAAAGAATCAACTTTGTTTACGAAAATAATATCGGCCATTTCCATGATTCCACGTTTTATACCTTGTAAATCGTCTCCAGAACCTGGTAATTGTAAGAATAGAAATAAATCAGAAATTTGATTTACTAACGTCTCTGATTGTCCAACACCTACTGTTTCTATTAAAATATGATCATATCCTGCAGCTTCACATAATAATATAGCTTCGTAGGTACGAGATGTGATTCCACCTAAACTACCATTGGAAGCACTCGGACGAATGTAAGCTAATTCGTTTTTAGCTAATTCTTCCATTCTAGTTTTATCGCCCAAAATACTACCTTTGGATAAACTACTACTTGGGTCAATGGCAAGTATTGCGACTTTCGAGCCTAAGTTTGTTAGATATTTTCCTAAAGATTCGATAAATGTACTTTTACCTACGCCGGGAATTCCTGTGATGGCAATTCGCTTCGAGTTGGTTGAAGGAGGAAATGCTTTGATGATTTCTTGTGCAGCTTCTAAATGTTCTAATCTTGTGCTTTCGGCTAATGTGATAGCTCGGCTCAAGGCGAATCGATTTCCGTCTTTTATATCTTGAATTAGTTGTTCCGTATTTATTTGTTTTGCCATTTTGTGGTATTCGAATGTTTAATATAATGAAAAAACTACTTCCAATTTGAAAGTAGTTTCTAAAATTATTCAGTAATTTTTTCCTTTTTAGCCTCTTTCAAAGCTTTTATATATTCTGAAGGGGATTGACCAACGTATTGTGTAAAAAGTGTCGAAAAAGAACTATGTGAATTGAATCCAAAATCGCTCGCGAGGTAACTTACTTTTGTATTTAAGACTTTCTCATTGTTATTTAACTCATCAATTAAATGATGAATTCTTAGTTCGTTTAAGTATTGATTAAAGTTCTTATTTTTATAGCTCTTTATAATCTCGCTTAAATATTTTGTGTTTGTATCAAATTGTTTGGCCAAATTATTCAAGTTCACATCCTTTTTCAGAAAGTCTTTAGAATTTTCAAAAGCTTCTATTTTTTTCAATAATGTTTTTTCTGTTTTAGATGAAATATTGATATTAAGTTTGGGTTGATCGACCTCTTTAGTTGAAGATTTTTTGTTTTTAGAAATTTTCTGATTTTCCTTTTTAGGAGTTTCAGTTTTATTTTCTTCTTTCTTGATTTGTTCTACAGGAATATCATCAATTTTTTTCTCAATACTTATTTCTAAATTTTTTTCAACAGTAACATCAATCTCTTTTTCTGGAAAAATTGTAGCTTCTTTTTCTTCGATAATAGGCTGTGTAGTATTTTCTGCTTGGTTTTCTTTCTTTTTAGAAATTAAGAAATAAATACTAATCGCTAAAATAATCACTAAAACAACGGCAGTAATAATAAATAATGGGTTTTCCATAAGTAAAGATTCAAAATATTAATTTTAGTAATTTATAAAAAATATATAAATGATAATGAATGAGTTGGGTTGTGAAATTTAAGGAAATAAAAATAGGTATTTTTTCTAAAAAATAAAAGCTAAAGGACTTAAATCCTTTAGCTTTCTGTTATTTTAGTTTATTCTTGACAGAGTTACCTGTACAGCCACAATTTGAGCCACAACTACCGTCGTCTTTTTTCTTAAAAGTATTTTTCAGCATTCCGAATATATACCAAACGGCAAAACCAACTAAAAAAGCAATAAAAGCATATTGAATATAAATGTTATCCATTTTCTTTTATTTTAAAATTTGATAAGCAATAAATGCTACGACGTATGCTAATCCTGTCATGAAACCTGTTTGAATTAAGGTCCATTTCCATGAATCTGTTTCACGTTTTACAATTGCAATTGTACTCATACATTGCATTGCAAATGCATAGAATAATAATAAGGAAATACCCGATGCGAAAGTATATGCAGCTACTCCAGTATTACGGTTAATTTCTGCACGCATACGGTCTAATAATTTACCTTTTTGTTCATCTTCTTCGATATCAACTTCTCCTAGACTGTAAACTGTTGACATAGTTCCCACGAATACTTCACGAGCTGCAAAAGAAGAAATTAATCCAATTCCCATTTTCCAATCATATCCTAAAGGTGCTACAACAGGCTCGATTACAGAACCTATTGTTCCTAAATATGAGTGTTCTAATTTATAAGAAGCAATTTCGTTTGCTAATTCCTCTTCATTCATTTTAGGATTATGAGCAGTAACAATTTCTTCTGCATTATTAAATTGTTCTCCAGGTCCGAAAGAACCTAAAACCCATAAAATAATAGAAATAGAGAAGATAATTTTTCCGGCACCAAGTAAGAAACCTAACGTTTTTTCCCACACATTAATACCAACATTTTTCCAATCGGGTAATTTATAAGTAGGTAATTCTAAAATTAATAAGCTTTTGTGTTTCGCTTTGATGATTAAATTTAAGATTATAGCGCTTAATAAAACTCCAACAACACCTAATACGTACATTAAGAATAAGGCTAAACCTTGTAGATTAAATCCATACCAATCTTCATCTGGAATTACTAAAGCGATAATTACGATATAAATTGGTAAACGAGCTGCACAAGTCATAAACGGCGTAACTAAAATTGTTAACATACGTTCTTTCGCGTTTTCTATATTACGAGCCGACATTACCGCAGGTACAGCACATGCAACCCCAGATATTAACGGAACTACAGATTTTCCACTTAAACCAAAAGGTTTTAACCAACGATCCATTAAATATACTACACGGCTCATGTATCCCGTTTCTTCCATTAATGAAATGAAAAGGAATAAAATTGCGATTTGAGGAACGAAAATTACAATACCACCAATTCCTGGAATAATAGCCTCTGAAATAATATCGGATACTGGACCAGCTGGAATTGTATTAGTAGCAAATTCTTGTAAGCTTCCAAATAAACCATCAATCCAATCCATTAATGGTCCTGACCATGTGTATACCGCCTGAAACATTAATAATAAAAGAGCAAAGAAAATTACATAACCTAAAAATGGATGCATGATAACACTATCTATTTTTTCGGTAAGTGTTTTTTCTTGTTTGTGATTGTATTTTACAATTTCACTTAAAATTTCATCTAATTGTTGATTACGATCGACAGTTTCTTTTACTTGAATACGACGTTCAACTATTTTATGTTTCTTTTTAAGTGTATTTAAATTTTCGCTTTGTTCAGCAGTTAAAAAATTAATATTTTTTTGTCCTAAGTATAGCCAAGCTAAATAATCTGAAGAAAGATTAAAAGTAGATTTTACATCATTTACAGCACTTTCGTATAACGAACCAACATTAAAGTTTGTTGATTTTTGAACCGGCTGATATTCAAAATTTGAAATCAATTCTTCTATACCTTCACCATTACGAGCATTGGTTAAAATCACTTTAGTTTCTAAAAAATCCTCTAATTTTTTAATATCGATAGAAAGACCTTTCGCTTCAATTTCGTCTTTCATATTGATTACAAAAATTGAAGGAATACCAAGATCTTTTACTTGACAATGTAGTAAAATAGAGCGTTTTAAATTACTTGGTTCAGCAATAACAACTGCTAAATTTGGATATTCTTTATTGTTTTTATCTCCAAGGGTTTGGAAGACAATTTCTTCGTCTAACGAATTTGGGAAGATAGAATATGTTCCTGGTAAATCAATAATATGATATTTTTTACCGTTTCTTTCTACATTTCCTTCTCGTTTTTCGACAGTAACACCAGCATAGTTTCCTACTTTTTGGCGAAGGCCTGTTAATTTATTAAAAAGTGATGTTTTTCCGACATTCGGATTTCCGACTAGCGTAATGATATTAGAACTCATTATTTCTTTTCAATCAAAATTTGACTTGCTTCAGCCTGACGTAAAGCTAAAAGCGACTTATTACTCATTATACTGATACAAATTGGACCTCCAAATGGAGCTTTATTCTTAACTTGTAACTCAGTTCCAGGGATAAAACCCATTTCATATAACTTAGCAGGGACATCTTCAGAAGTAAATCCGCTGATGATAGCTAAATCTCCTACCTTTAAGTCTTTTAATGTTTTACTCATTATTTTATTTCGTTAAAAATACTGATTTGACAAAGTTATTTAATTTTTAATTAATCTAAATACAATAAATATCATAATTCATAATCTTTTACTATAAAAATCAATAAGTTCAGGTTGATAATTGAAAAAAAGGTTATATATTTGCACTCAATTTTATATCAAATAAATTTTAATTTATGTACGCAATTGTAGAAATAGCAGGGCTTCAATACAAAATTGAAAAAGACCAACAATTGTTTGTTAACCGTTTAGCTGGTGAAGCAGGTGACGAAGTAAAATTCGACCGTGTTTTATTAACTGACAACGGAGCAATCACAATCGGCGCCCCAGTTATAGATGGAGTTACAGTAGTAGCTAAAATCGTTGAGCACGTTAAAGGTGACAAAGTAATCGTTTTCAAAAAGAAAAGAAGAAAAGGATACCAAAAATCAAACGGGCACCGTCAACAATTCACTAAAATTGAAGTTGTTTCAATCGGTTAAGATTGGGTAACTTTTTAATTTAATTATTAACTTTAAAAGCAAAACGAAATGGCACATAAGAAAGGGGTCGGAAGTTCGAAGAATGGTCGTGAATCAGAATCGAAACGTTTAGGAGTTAAAATTTTTGGTGGACAAGCAGCTATCGCTGGTAACATTATTGTTCGTCAAAGAGGTACTCAACACCATCCAGGTAATAATGTAGGTATCGGTAAAGATCACACATTATTCGCTTTAGTAGACGGTAAAGTTGTTTTCACTAAAAAACGTAACAACAGATCTTACGTTTCAGTTGAACCATTAGCTTAATTATTAGCTAATATCAATTGGTGTAAGCACTAACGATATTAAAAGCTCATCTACATGTAGATGAGCTTTTTTTATGGATTTTATTTTAGAATAATATAAAAGTATTCAATATTTATTGAATACTTTATATAGGGATTGTTTCTTACTTTATTTAGATTTTAGCTAATCTTCTTTTTCTTCTTCAGTTCCCCAACCTTGTGCAATTAAAGGAATCATTTGTTCGCTACCTTTTGTGATCAAGTAGTTTTCTGCTCCTGTTGCAGTTGCGTGACCAATTACAGTTAAATATGGATTACCTTTAATCTTATCGAAATCTTCTTGCTTAATCGTAAATAATAATTCGAAATCTTCTCCACCGCTTAATGCACAAGTTATAGGGTTGATTTGAAACTCTTCAGCAGTACGAATAGCTGCAGGATCTAAAGGGATTTTTTCTTCGTAAACGTTAAATCCAATATTATTTTCTTTAGATAAATGTATTACTTCAGATGATAATCCGTCAGAAATATCGATCATAGTTGTAGGAACAATATCCATTTCAGCTAAGAGTTTAACAATATCTAAACGTGCTTCTGGTTTTAATTGGCGTTCAATTAAATACGTATATTGCTCTAAATCTGGTTGATTGTTAGGATTTACTTTCGTTACTTGCGCTTCACGTTCTAAAACTTGTAAACCTAAAAAGGCAGCACCTAAATCACCAGATAATACTAATAAATCATTTTCTTTTACATCGCCTTTACGGTAAGTTATTTTTTGTTCTTTTACAGAACCTAACGCAGTCATGTTAATAACTAATCCGTTAACAGAAGAATTTGTATCACCACCAACGATGTCGATTTCGTATTTGTCACAAGCGTATTTCATTCCGTTGTAAATTTCATCTACAGCCTCTAACGTAAATCGATTTGATAAAGCTAAAGAAACTAAAATTTGTTTCGGAATAGCATTCATCGCTAAAATATCGCTAATTGCAGTAACCACAGCTTTGTAACCTAAATGGCGCAAAGGCATGTAAGACCAGTTGAAATTAACTCCTTCAACCAACATATCTGTAGAAACAACTGTTTTTTCGCTTCCGTAATCTAATACAGCAGCATCGTCGCCGATACCTTTTATAGAAGTTTCTAAACGAATTGGGAATCCTTCTTTAATTTGTTCAATTAAACCAAACTCGCCAATTTCGGCTAAACTTGTTTTTGAAATTTTTTTATCTTCTAACATTCTTTATTATATATTAAATAATGAAGGGTCAATATTTTGTGCACGTTTTGGTAAACGCATCAAGTCCATTTTCGTTAAAACTTTAACGGCTTGCCCTTCAAAAGATTTTTTAATTTTTTCTGTAATTTCAGTAGGTGGGATTTTCATTTTTCTATCAGTCATAGAAAACCAAACACCAGTTAAATCGGATGAACAAAGATGTGTTCCGTCTTTTCGATATAAATTTTGTTTGAAATTAAAAATCATCCCATCATCCGACATTCCACCAATTTCTATAGTGATATAGATTTCTTCGCCTTCATGGGCTTCTCTAAAGAAAGAAAAATCTTCATGTAAAACTGCAGGTCCTATCTCGTGATGTGCTAATGACTCCATAGTAATGCCAAAATCACGTAAAAATGCGATTCGTGCATAACTAGTAAAATTCATATAAGATGCATTGGCTAAATGTCTATTAGCATCTAAATCAGACCAACGAACAATGGTTTTCGCTGTATAAAGTTTTGTCATTATTTGTTGTGATTTAATTATGCAAAGTTAAGGTTTTCGAACGAATCAATTCGGATAGTTTTTTGTGATTAAAAATAATGTATTAAAGGAAAATAAATTTTAAACTTTGATGTAGTTATACAATATTTACGTAAATTTAATAAAGAACAAAATGACTAATTTATGAGAAAGATATTATTTCCAACAGATTTTTCGGAAACTGCAAACAATGCATTTTTATACGCTTTGAGTTTGGCCGAAAGTCAAGATGCTATTGTATATATCTTACATGTCTATGAATTGCCTGTGATAAATGGTGGATTAAGCGCAGGGTTAATTCAGAATGTATATGATTCAGTAAAATTAGGTCAGTTCGAGAATTTTAAAGATAATATTCCACAATTACGAAAAATTGCTGAGGATAATGGTTTAGGTCATATTAATATGAAGTTTATCTTAGAAGAAGGTAACTTTTTATACATTATGCGTGAGACCATCATGGAAGAAAATATTGATTTTGTTGTGATGGGAACTACGGGTAATACAGGATTGGAAAAATTAATTTTCGGTTCTAATACGATTAATGCCATTACATCTTTAAAGGTTCCTATTTTAAGTATTCCAAATCACTTGAAGTTCAAAGGAATTAAAAATTTAGGTTTTACAACTGTTTTCGGAGAGAAAGACAAGGACGCATTATATTATTTGTGTGAAGTTGCAATGCGACATAGCGCGCATATAAAATGTTTGCATGTTTCTAAAGACGGCAAATACAATGAAAAAGCTTTAGCAGCATGGAAAGAGGAATTTAAAGATGAACCTATTGAGTTTGTCGTTGAACAAAATCCAGAACCAGCTGAACAAGTTTTAAAATTTATTGAGCAACATGATATTGATGTTCTAACGGTTGTGAGTAGAAACAAAGGTTTTTTTGACAAACTATTCTCACCAGGATTCACAAAAAAAATAGCTTCTAAGAATAAAGTTCCATTATTTGTTTTTCATGAGAAGTAAATAAAAAAGCGAGGAATTTAATTCCTCGCTTTTTTATTTTGACAATTTTATAAATTGATGAAAACACCTAAAGATCCTCTAGAGCCAGCTTCAATATATGCACCAATATTATCGCTGAATAAATATCTAAAACCTAAATGAGCTCCTAAACCAATACCGTCATTAAATCCAATATCAATACCTGGATATAAATCCATATTAGAAGGCATATTTAAAGTTTCACCTAGATGGAAATTAGCACGACCAAAGATGTAAAAGTCATCATGATTTTCTTTTCCACCAAAGTAGAATTCTCCACCACCACCAACGGAGATGATATCTGAAATTCCATAGTCATAAATTGCTGATAAACCTGTTCCATATCCCCACGGAACAAGCCCTACTGATACTTTTTGATCTCCACTTCCTGTATAAGCTTGTGCATTTGCAAAGTTTAATGAAAGTAAAGCAAGTACGGCTGTAAATAATAATTTCTTCATAGTTATAGTATAACGTTTAATTTCTGCCACAATTATTGTGCCCAAGCTTAAAATTGTGTTAAAATTTGATTTAAAAATTTTCGATTAACTTTGTTGCGTGGGAAAAATAGCGATAATAGGAGGTGGTGCAGCAGGATATTTTCTTGCTGCTAACTTAGGAAAAGAGCTTGGAAAGGAGACTGTAATTTTTGAACAAGCGCAAATGCCTTTACAAAAAGTTCGTATTTCTGGAGGTGGAAGATGTAATGTAACGCATGCTTGTTTTGATCCTTTGGATTTAGTAGAATTTTATCCTAGAGGGAAAAAAGAGTTATTAAGTGTGTTTTATCAATTTCAACCAGGCGATACAATGGCTTGGTTTGATGAGCGTAATGTCGAGTTGAAAATAGAGGACGATAATCGTATTTTTCCTGTATCTAATAGTTCAATGTCAATTATTGAATGTCTTCTAAAAGAAACTGAAAAGAATAAAGTTAAAGTCAATTTTTCCGATGGTGTAAAATCAATTACAAAAGTTGAGAATGGATTTGAACTTGAAACATCTTCTGGAATCCATCACTTTGAAAATATTGTTGTCACAACAGGTAGTACACCTAAATTCTGGAAAATCATCAAAAATTTAGGACATAAAATAATCTCTCCAGTTCCATCTTTATTTACATTTAATTGTAAGGATAAGCGTATAGAAGGCTTGATGGGGATTTCTTTCGACCAAGTTGATGTTAAAATAAAATCAGAAAAATTAGAATCAGAAGGGCCATTGCTTATCACCCATTGGGGATTTAGTGGACCTGGAATTTTGCGTTTATCTGCTTGGGGTGCTTTAGCTTTAAATGAAAGAGGTTACAAGTTCGATGTTGAAATAAATTTTATTCAACAATCAAAAGAATTTGTAATTGATTTATTAAATGCGAAAAAATCTCAAGACGCAAAAAAATCTATTTATAAATATAATCCATTTGACTTTCCAAAAAGATTTTGGGTAAGTATACTTCAATATTGTAAGATTAATGAAAATTTAGTTTTCGCAGATCTTTCAAAAAAACAAATTGAACAAATAGCTAAAGAATTAACTGCTGCAGAATACTCGATTAATGGTAAAAGTACTTTTAAAGATGAGTTTGTAACTGCAGGTGGTGTTGATTTGAAGGAGGTAAATTTTCAGACAATGGAATCTAAACTTGTTCCGAACTTATTTTTTGCGGGAGAAGTTTTAAATATAGACGCCATTACAGGAGGTTTTAACTTTCAAGCTTGTTGGTCCGAAGCGTTTATTATATCAAATAAATTAAAAAATATTCATTAATTAGTGTTTTAAGTACTTTATAAGTAGTTATACTTAACTTATTCGTTTAAAGATACATAATAAATTTTATTATGTAAACATAACATTATGAATAAATTATTATATTTTTGTTAATATACATTTAACAAAAAAACTATCAAAAGAATAATATGAAGAAAATTTTCTTAACATTAGCCTTAGCTACGTTATCGTCTTCAGCTTTTGCTGGAGGATACCGTGTAGCATTACAAGGTGTACGACAAGCTGCACTAGGAGGTAATTCAACTACCATTGCTAGAGACGCAAGTGTGGCATTTTATAATCCAGCTGGTTTAGCATTTGTAGATGCAAAATTAAGTATCGCTGCTGGTGTTTTTGGGGTAAAATCTGAAGCAAAATGGCAAGATCCTCAAACTTTAAATCATGCAACTACAGATAATGGTTTATCAACTCCTATTTATTTAGCTGTAAGTTATAAACCAACGGATGATTTAGCAATCGGGTTAAGTGTTACAACTCCTTTTGGAAGTTCATTAACTTGGCCAAACGATTGGGAAAATCGTTCGAATATTACAGAAATTGAATTACAAGCGTTCAATATTCAACCAACTATTGCATACAAATTTACAGATTGGTTTAGTATCGGTGCAGGATTTATATATACTCACGGTTCTGCTACTTTAAATAAAATACAAACTGTGGCTGGAAACGATATAGGATTAGAGTTAGAAGATAAAGATGCACATGGATTAGGTTTTAACATAGGAACTATGTTCAGACCAACTGAAAAATGGAATGTTGCATTAGCTTATCGTTCAAATTCAGAAGCAAATGCTAATTACGGTGCTGTAAGATGGTCTAATGTGCCAACAGGTTTATCAACAAACCCTACTTTCCAAACAACTGAGTGGAAAACATCTTTACCATTACCATCAGAATTTGTTGTAGGTACTTCGTATAAATTATCTCCAAAATTCGAATTATTTGGTGAGGTTTCTTGGCAAAACTGGACAAAATATAAAGATTTAACAATTGTATTACAAAATCCAGAAACTGGATACGAACAAGAATCTGTATCAGTTAAAAATTGGAAGGACAATACAATTTATCGTATTGGAGCTGAATATACTTTCAACGAAATGATTCAAGGTCGTATTGGATATTATCACGATAAATCTCCAGTTCCTAGCCAATTTTGGTCATCAGAAACTCCAAGTACTGACAATAATGCATTTACTGCCGGTTTAGGATTTAATTTCAAAAATGGATTCATGTTAGATCTTTACGGAGGTTATGTAAAAGGAAAAGAACGCTATATTTATAATGTTGACCAAGATTTCCGCGGAGATGTTAAATTAACAGCTTTCAACTTTGGATTAGGTTTAGCATATAATATCAAATAAACTACAGGATTATGAAAAAATTAAACAAAATATTATTAGCTGCATTAGCTGTAACTTTATTTAGTTGTGATGATGATTTTGAAAATCCTGTTGAGGATTTTGTAGTAACATCAGGAACAGCTGATTTTTCTAAATACGTTGCATTAGGTAACTCCTTAACATCTGGTTACACAGATAATGCATTATTTATTTCAGGACAAACAAATTCTTACCCAAATATTTTAGCAGGTTTAATGAAACCAGCAGGGGGTGGAGAATTTAAAACTCCATTCATGCAAGATGAAATTGGTGGATTTACAAATTTACCAGGTTTTGCAGGGAAATTAGAATTACAAGTAATCGACGGGTCTTTAACACCACTTGCTACACAAGGATTAACAGCTTTAGATAACATTTCAGGTGCGGGACCTTACCAAAACATGGGAGTTCCAGGTGCAAAATCTTATCATTTAGTTGCTCCAGGATATGGTAATCCAGCAGGTTTAGCACAAGGTTTAGCTAATCCTTATTTTGCTCGTTTTGCTTCAACTGCAACAACATCTGTTATTGCTGATGCTGTAGCTCAAAATCCAACTTTCTTTTCTTTATGGATTGGAAATAATGATGTGTTAGGATATGCGATCGCTGGAGGAACAGGAGTTGATCAAACAGGAAATACGAATCCAGCAACTTACGGATCATCTGATATTTCAGACGCTAATGTTGTAAAAGGTGCAATTAACTCAGCTTTACAAGCATTAACAGCAAATGGAGCTAAAGGAGTAATTGCTAACATTCCATCGGTAACATCAGTTCCATATTTCACAACAGTGCCTCACGCACCACTTTCACCGGCAAATCCTTCTTTTGGTCCAATGATTCCAACATTGAACGCTACTTATGCAGGATTAAACCAAGTGTTTGATGCGTTAGGAGTACCGGAGCGTAAAATTACTTTCTCTCAATCAGCAGCAAGTGCAGTTGTAATTAAAGATAAAGATTTACCAAACTTACAACCTCAAATTACTGCTGCTTTAACGCCGGTAATTGGAGCAGCTCAAGCTACATTATTTGGTATTACATATGGTCAAGCACGTCAAGCGACAGCTAAAGATAAATTAGTATTACCATCATCTAATTACATCGGAAAAGTTGATACTGAAAGAGTTCAAGCTTTAATGCAAATGGGATTATCTCAAGAGCAAGCGGGACAATTATCTGTAGCTGGAGTTACTTATCCGTTAGAAGATAAATGGGTTTTATCTGAAAATGAAGTTTCTAAAGCTGAAGCTGCAGTTACAAAATACAATGCTGCAATTTTCGAATTATCAAGAACGTATGATTTAGCAATCGTTGATGTTTATTCTCAGATGGCTAAATTATCAACAGTTCAAGGTATTAAATACTACGGAAACACATATACAACTACATTTGTATCTGGTGGTGCATTTTCGTTAGATGGTATTCACTTAACAGGAACTGGATATGCAATTGTTGCTAACATGTTTGCTGATGCTATTAATACAAAATATGGATCTAACCTAAGACATGTATTTCCTGGAAATTACCCAGGTATTAAAATTCCTTAATCATAAGATTTGATATAAAAAAAGCTTCTCTGTTTCAGAGAAGCTTTTTTGTTATGATAGAGTTTGTTTAATCAAATTATTCAGGGCTGTTTGCTAAAAACTCTTCTGCTTTTTCAACTAAATTTTTAGAACCACAAAAGAATGGAACACGTTGGTGTAATTCTGTTGGATTAATATCTAAAATTCTTTGATGTCCGTCAGAAGCTTTACCACCAGCTTGTTCAGCTAAAAAAGCCATCGGATTACATTCATATAATAAACGTAATTTACCTTGTGGATTATTAGTTCCAGATGGATAAATATAAATTCCACCTTTTAACATATTTCGGTGAAAATCTGAACATAAAGATCCGATATATCTAGAAGTGTATGGTCGATTTCCTTCCTCTGCTTGACAATATTTAATGAAATTTTTAACTCCTTGTGGGAATTTAACGTAGTTCCCTTCATTAACAGAGTAAATTTTTCCATCTTCAGGAATACGTAAGTTAGGATGAGATAAATAAAATGTTCCAATTCCTGGGTTTAATGTAAATCCGTTTACTCCATTTCCAGTTGTGTAAACCAACATAGTCGAAGTACCGTAAACAACATATCCCGCGGCAACTTGTTTATTACCTGGTTGTAAAAAATCTTCTAAAGTTACAGGTGTTCCTGGTTCAGATACACGTCTATAAATAGAGAATATTGTACCAACAGAAACATTAACATCAATGTTTGAAGATCCGTCTAAAGGATCAATTAATACAACGTATTTACTATTTACTAAATTTCTATTGTTTTTAATTTCGATGTAATCTTCATTTTCTTCAGAAGCAATTCCACAAACTACTTCACGTTGTGATAGAGTTTCAATAAACGTTTCGTTTGCGAAAACATCTAACTTTTGTTGTTTTTCACCTTGAACGTTTTCATTACCATATTCACCCAATATGTTTACTAATCCTGCTTTGTTAACTTTATAATTAACAATTTTAGTTGCTAATTTGATAGAACTTAATAATCTAGAAAGTTCACCGGTAGAGTAGATAAAATCTTCTTGATTGTCAATAATGAACTCGCCAAGAGTTTGATGTGAATTTTGTGCCATAGTTTTGTTTTGCTCCACAAATATCGTAAATTTTAAACTTAATAATCAATTTCAAACGATTGAAATTGTTGAAAAATATTCATTTAACAATAAGTTAAAAAATACAAGTAGATTTTATCAATTTGGTGGTTTAAAGTTCTCGATTGCTTATATTTGCAGGCTAATTATTAGAAGTGATATAAAATGAAGGTTTTCAAATTCGGAGGTGCATCTGTTAAAGATGCTGATGGAATAAGAAATGTAGCAAATTTGTTACAGACGGTAGGGTATCAGAATACTTGTATGATTGTTTCTGCTATGGGAAAAACAACCAATGCATTAGAGGAAGTTGTCAAACGTTATTTTAATGAAGATGATTATACTCTAACTATCAATGAAATTGAAAAACAACATATAGAAATTGCGAAAGAAGTTTTTGAAGATGCTACTGATGTTTCGACAGAAATTAGTCAATTTTTTAATGATTTAACTTCATTTTTAAGAAGAAATAAATCTCCGAATAGAAGTTATGTTTACGATCAAGTTGTTTGTTGTGGTGAGTTAATCTCAACAAAAATATTATCGATGTATTTAAATTCTATCGGATTAACTAATGAATGGTTAGATGTAAGAGATTATATTAAAACAGATAGTACTTATCGTGAAGGTAAAGTGGATTGGAAATCAACAGAGAATAACATTGCAAAATTACCAACAGTTGGGTTTTATATTACGCAAGGTTTCTTAGGTTCAGATCCAAACTATTTTACAACAACTTTAGGTCGTGAAGGGTCAGATTATTCTGCAGCAATTTTTGCTTATTGTACAAATGCAGAAAGTATGACAATTTGGAAAGATGTACCAGGTGTTTTAAATGCAGATCCACGTTATTTTGAAGATACAGAATTGTTAAATCATATTTCTTATGAGGAAGCAATCGAATTAGCTTATTACGGAGCATCTGTAATTCACCCAAAAACATTACAACCATTACAACAAAAAGAAATTCCATTTTTTGTTAAATCTTTCATTAATCCATTAGAACCAGGAACAGCTGTAAGAAAAGGGCAACCTTTAAATCCTCAAGTTCCATGTTTTATCTTAAAGAATGAACAACATTTAATACGTTTATCATCTAAGGATTTCTCGTTTATCACAGAAGATAAATTAAGTGGATTATTTACCAAATTGTACCAATACCAAATTAAGGTTAATTTAATGCAGAACTCTGCAATTTCATTGTCTTTATGTTTAGAGGATAAGTACAATAATTTAGAGCAATTTATTCAAGATGTAGAAGAAGAGTTTAAAGTTCAGGTGGATGAAAATGTGTTATTATACACAATTCGTCACTTTGACGAAAATTCAGATTCTGTTATCAATAAGGATAAAGAATTATTACGTCAAACAGTTCGTGAGACGTTACAAATCGTTGTTAAAAATTAATGAGTTTAGTTACTACAAATGATATTTATAATGCTACAAGTTTATCTCGATTCGGTATCGTGGGTAAACCTGTTGCATGGTTTTTAAAAAAAGCTACAAGATTAGATAAGCTTAATAATATATACAACCGCGGAAAGCATTTAGAAACGGCTGAGTTTTTATCTTATTTAATTGACGATCTTAATGTGGATTATGAAATCCATGTTGAAGATTTGAAAAGAATTCCAAAGTCTGGACCATTTATTTTAATTTCAAATCATCCATTGGGTGCATTAGATGGAATTATTTTGATGCATATGATGAGTAAAATTCGTCCGGATTTTAGAATCATGGGTAACTTTTTATTGCACAAGATTGTTCCATTACAACAAATGGTTATTCCTGTAAATCCATTCGAATCTCGTCGCGAAGTTTATTCAAGTCTTAATGGGATGCGCGAGGTTTTAAGAACTTTACAAGATAATGGATGTATTGGTATTTTTCCGGCAGGAGAAGTATCGTACCGAAATGAGAACGGGCATATTATAGATAGAGAATGGCAAGATTCAGCTATAAAATT
This sequence comes from Faecalibacter bovis, assembly GCF_017948305.1. NCBI lineage: Bacteria > Pseudomonadati > Bacteroidota > Flavobacteriia > Flavobacteriales > Weeksellaceae > Faecalibacter > Faecalibacter bovis. The sequence continues at coordinate 897,139 of NZ_CP072842.1, read as the reverse complement.
AATCAAGAAAGCTAAAGTTCCTGTAATTCCGATGTTCTTTAGAGCTAAGAATAGCGAAATATTTTACCAAATAGCTAAAATGCATCCAGATTTGCAAACCGCAATGTTGCCTGGTGAAATGGTGAAAAAAAGAACTCGTCCAATTCAGATTCGTGTTGGTAAACCTATTTTGTTAAAACAACAAAACGAATTTTCTGATGTTAATGAATTCAAAGCATTTTTAAGAAAGAAAACTTATATGCTTTCTTCTTATTATAACAAAAAGAAATCGTTTACAGAAGTTTTAAAAAATCCTTCACAATTACATTTGCCTAAAATTTCCTCAAAATCAAAAGTTAAAGATGTTGTACCTGAGACAGATACTCAATTTTTGATAGATGATTTAAATAAGTTAAAGAAAGACGTATCTTCTCTACTTTTCACAAGTAATAATTACGAATGTTATTTTTCTACAGCAGACAAAATTCCAAACGTAATGCGTGAAATTGGGAGATTAAGAGAAATAACTTTCAGAGAAATTGGTGAAGGAACAAACCTTGAGATTGATTTAGATAAATACGATAATCATTATCATCATTTATTTCTTTGGGATAAAGAAGCTAATAAAATTGTAGGTGCTTACCGCATGGCTTTGGGAGCTGAAGTTTATCAAAAATATGGAGTTAAAGGGTTTTATATTAATGAGTTATTTAACTTCGATCCAGAAATTCATCCACTTTTTAGTAAATGTATAGAGATGGGACGTGCTTTTGTTTCTTCAGAATATCAACAAAAGCCAATGCCGCTATTCTTGTTATGGAGAGGAATTATACATGTAACACTTAGAAATTCAGAGCAACAATTTATAATTGGTGGAGTAAGTATTAGTGATCAATTTTCAGATTTCTCAAAATCTTTAATGATTGAGTTTATGAAATCTCATTATTATGATTCTACGGTTGCACAATATGTTCGTCCGAAGAAAGAATATAAAGTAAAATTATCTGAAGAAGATAAGCAGTTTATTTTTGACGAAACGGAAGCAGATTTAAACAAGTTTGATAAATTAATTGATGAATTAGAACCAAACATGCTTAGATTACCAGTGTTAATCAAGAAATATGTAAAACAGAATGCGAAAGTGATTGCATTTAATGTAGATCCAAATTTTAATGATGCAATCGACGGTTTGATGTATATTCGAGTTTCTGATATTCCTGATTCTACTGTTAAACCTGTTTTAGAAGATATCCAAGCTGAATTAGATCGTAAAATACAATCTGGTAAATTTGATGAGAATCAATAAATAAAGATTTTAAATTGATAAATATAAAAAAAGGCGCCTAACCTAGTTAGACGCCTTTTGTATTTTAAGCTTCGCTAAAATTATTGAGCTGGAGCTTCTTCAACTGCTACTGCTGCTGAATCAACTACTGCTGCTGCTGAATCAACTACTGCTGCTGCTGAATCAACAACTACTGCTGCTGAATCAACTACTGCTGCTGCTGAATCAACTACTGCTTCAGTTTCTACTGTTTCAGCTTTCTCTCCACAAGATACTGCTCCTAATGATAAAGTTGCAACTGCAACTAATGCGAAAAATTTTTTCATTTTTTTAAATTTAATCGATTAAACGTTCTGTTAACTTGACAAACCAAAATTAGATTGAAATGTGATTTTTTTTTAGTAATGATGTTGTAATAGTTTTGTAAATTCAATATTATTTTACAAAAGACTTAAATTCAATGTGTTACGATTGTTTTATTCCGAAATTTTAAAATAAAAAAACAGCTCAGAAATGCTTTTGAGCTGTTATAATATTTATTATTTAGACTTTATTTACAAATAGAAGAATCTAATTTATAGTTTTCTATTTTATTTTGAATTAAATCTAATCTTAAATTATGAATACTTCCTACGTGAGAAGTTTTAAATTCTTTATGTGGATTGTAAGTTCCATTTTCTACGGATAAACCAACTTCGCGGTATGCATCACGAAACGGAGTACCATTCTTAATTGCGTCATTAATATTTTCAACAGTATAAATTGGATCATATTTATCTTGTTCCATATATCCGTCTTTAATTTCTAATTCTGGAATAGCAAAAGTTAAAATGTCCAAAATATTTTCAAATTGAAGCATTGGTTCAAATAATATCTCTTTTAAGATTTGATAATCTCTGTGGTATCCACTTGGAAGATTATTAATCGTTAACATAATATCATTTGGTAAAGCCTGAATTCTATTACAATGAGCACGCGTTAATTCGAAAACATCAGGATTCTTTTTATGTGGCATAATAGAAGATCCAGTTGTCATTTCGTTTGGTAATTTTACAAAAGCTAAATCTTGTGAGTTATATAAAACTAAATCGTAAGACATTTTAGATAATGTTCCACAAATCATAGCCAATGCTGTTGCAACTGATTTTTCTGTTTTACCGCGTAGCATTTGTGCACCAACAGAAGAAACTAAAATTTCAGAGAATCCCATTTCTTGCGTCGTTTGCAACCTGTCGATAGGGAAAGATGTACCGAAACCTGCACCAGATCCTAAAGGATTTTGATCTGCAATTTTGTAGGCAGCTTCGAAAAAATATAAATCGGTTAATAAACTTTCAGCGTAAGCAGAAAACCACATGCCGAAACTACTTGGCATTGCAGCTTGAAAATGTGTATAACCTGGTAAAAGTGAATTTTTATACTGATCTGCTTTTTGTAATAGGATATCAATTAAGTTTAAAATCTTTTTATTGATTTCCTTTAAGTATTCTTTTTCGAATAATTGGATAGCTACTAGAACCTGATCATTACGAGAACGAGCAACGTGAATTTTTTTACCGGCATCACCAGTTTTCTCGATTAAGTAAGCTTCTATTTTAGAATGAATATCCTCAAAGTTATCATCAATCTCAAATTTATTCTGCTCAATCAATTCTAAAATTTCATTTAATGCAATTTGTAATGCATCATTTTCTTGGTTTGTAATTAAACCAACTTTAGCCAACATGTTTGCTTGTGCTTTAGAAGCAATTGCATCATGATGTGCTAAATAACTGTCTAGAATTCTGTCTTTTCCGACAGTAAATTTTTCGATTTTATCATTAATGGTAAAACCTTTGTCCCAAAGTTTCATATGCTTAATAATAATTAAGGGCGCTAAATTATAAAAATAATATGTATAAACTTACATAAATATTGAATATATATAAAATTAAACTTATAATTATACAATATTCATGTATATTCTAAAAAAATCGTATAATTGCAAAATTTTTATTTGATTAAGACAAAGCGTTTTGAAGAAAATTAGCTTGTTAGGTCTTTGTTTGATTTGTCTAACTTAACAAAAAATAGGCCTAAAAATTATCAAGTAGATATTTAAAATGGATTTATTTTTCTTAGATAGATTATTTTAATTTAAAATATTAGCAATCTGAAATTTAATCTTTTTTTGTAATTGTTCTAAATTGTTAGAATATAATTAAAATCGATTAAACTTCTATGAAATATTTTTAATAGAAGAGTATTTTTGTAGCATAATAAATAAATATATATTAATTTTTATTGGTTGGGATGGAAAAAGTGGTTGGTTACTTTAGATGTTACAGCCTTTAATTTTCAAAAGATAGCAATTATGAGCCTTTATAAGGAATACATTAACGAAATTGAAGAAAGAAAAGGATTAGGGTTACACCCAAAGCCAATTGATGGAGCTGAATTATTAAGCGAAATTATTGAGCAAATTAAAGATACTAACAATGAATACCGTACGGATTCTGTTAATTTCTTTATCTATAACACATTACCAGGAACTACTCCTGCTGCTGGAGTTAAAGCTAAATTCTTAAAAGAAATTATTTTAGGTGAAGCTACTGTAGCAGAAATCACTCCAACTTTTGCATTTGAGTTATTATCTCATATGAAAGGTGGTCCATCTATCGAAGTTTTATTAGACTTAGCTTTAGGAAACGATGAAGCAATCGCTACTGAAGCTGCTAAAGTTTTAAAAACTCAAGTATTCTTATACGATGCTGATACAGCTCGTTTAGCAAATGCTTACAACGAAGGAAATGCTATTGCTAAAGATATTTTAGAAAGCTACGCTAAAGCTGAATTCTTTACAAAATTACCTGAAGTTCCAGAAGAAATTAAAGTTGTGACTTATATCGCTGCAGAAGGTGATATCTCTACAGATTTATTATCTCCAGGAAATCAAGCACACTCTCGTTCTGACCGTGAATTACACGGGCAATGTATGATGTCTCCAGAGCAACAAAAAGAAATTGTAGCTTTAAAAGAGGCTCATCCAGATGCATCAGTTATGTTAATTGCTGAAAAAGGTACGATGGGTGTTGGTTCTTCTCGTATGTCAGGTGTTAATAACGTGGCTTTATGGACAGGTAAACAAGCTTCTCCATACGTTCCTTTCGTAAATATCGCTCCAATTGTAGCTGGAACAAACGGAATTTCTCCAATTTTCTTAACAACTGTTGACGTTACTGGTGGTATCGGAATCGACTTACAAAACTGGGTGAAGAAAACTGACGCTGAAGGAAATGTAGTTCGTAACGAAGCTGGTGATATTGTTTTAGAAGAAGCATATTCTGTTGCTACTGGAACTGTATTGACAATCAATACAAAAACTAAAAAATTATACAACGATGACGTTGAATTAAAAGATATTTCTAAATCTTTCACTCCTCAAAAATTAGAGTTTATCAAAGCAGGTGGTTCTTACGCTATCGTTTTTGGTAAAAAAATTCAAACTTTTGCTGCTCAAACTTTAGGAATTGAAGCTCCAATTGTTTTTGCACCTGCAAAAGAAATTTCTATTGAAGGACAAGGTTTAACTGCGGTTGAAAAAATCTTCAATAACAACGCTGTTGGTGTTGCAGAAGGTAAAGTTTTACACGCAGGATCTGATGTACGTGTTAAAGTAAACATTGTAGGTTCTCAAGATACTACAGGTTTAATGACTGCTCAAGAATTAGAGGCGATGGCTGCTACAGTTATCTCTCCAGTTGTTGATGGTGCATACCAATCAGGATGTCACACTGCATCTGTTTGGGACAAAAAAGCGCAAGCGAACATCCCTAAATTAATGAAGTTTATGAACGACTTCGGGGTAATCACAGCTCGTGACCCTAAAGGAGTTTATCACTCAATGACAGACGTTATCCACAAAGTATTAAATGATATCACGATTGACGAGTGGGCAATCATTATCGGTGGTGACTCTCACACACGTATGTCTAAAGGTGTTGCTTTTGGTGCCGATTCAGGTACTGTTGCTTTAGCTTTAGCTACTGGAGAAGCTTCTATGCCAATTCCAGAATCTGTTAAAGTTACATTTAAAGGTGCGATGAAAGAACACATGGATTTCCGTGATGTTGTACACGCAACTCAACAACAAATGTTAAAGCAATTTGACGGAGAAAACGTATTCCAAGGTCGTATCATCGAAGTTCATATCGGAACTTTATTAGCGGATCAAGCGTTTACATTCACTGACTGGACTGCTGAAATGAAAGCGAAAGCTTCTATCTGTATTTCTCAAGATGAAACATTAATCCAATCGTTAGAAATTGCAAAATCTCGTATCCAAATCATGATTGATAAAGGAATGGAGAACAAAAACAATGTATTACAAGGATTAATCGATAAAGCGAATAAACGTATCGAAGAAATTAAATCTGGTGTTAAACCAGCTTTACAACCAGATGCTAACGCAAAATACTACGCAGAAGTTGTTATCGATTTAGATATCATCGACGAACCAATGATTGCGGATCCAGATGTAAACAATGCAGATGTTTCTAAGCGTTATACTCACGATGTTATCCGTGACTTATCTTACTACGGTGGTGATAAAACTGTAGATTTAGGATTCGTAGGATCTTGTATGGTTCACAAAGACGATTTAAAAATTGTTTCTCAAATGTTACGTAATGTTGAAGCTCAACAAGGTGAAGTTAAATTCAACGCACCGTTAGTAGTTGCTGCTCCAACTTACAACATCATCGACGAATTAAAAGCTGAAGGTGATTGGGAAATGTTACAAAAATATTCAGGTTTCGAATTTAGCGACTTATTACCTAAATCAGAAGCGCGTACACAATACGAAAACATCATGTACTTAGAGCGTCCTGGTTGTAACTTATGTATGGGTAACCAAGAAAAAGCTGAAAAAGGTGATACAGTAATGGCTACTTCAACTCGTTTATTCCAAGGGCGTGTTGTAGAGGATAGAGATGGTAAAAAAGGTGAATCTTTATTAGCATCAACTCCAGTAGTTGTTTTATCTGCAATTTTAGGACGTATTCCTTCTATTGAAGAGTATAAAGCAGCTGTAGCAGGAATTAACTTAACTAAGTTTACTCCAATTTCTACAAAATAATTAGTTGTATATAAATACAATTAAAAATATATCTAAAAAGGCTAACCAATCGGTTAGCCTTTTTTTTATTGAATAAATTACATTTAATTTCTTTACAATATGGTTTTAACAAATTTTAAGGTTCTGATAAAGAAATTATTGTGTAAATTGTTGTGAATTTATTTAAACTATAACAGATAATCTAAAACAAACACTTATGGCTTTTGATATCGATATGATTAAAGGAGTTTACGCTCGTATGCAAGAGCGTGTAGATGCTGCAAAAGCAATCGTAGGACGTCCTTTAACTTACTCAGAGAAAATTTTATACGCACACTTATTTGATGGTCAACCATCAGAAGCTTACAAAAGAGGTGAGTCTTATGTGGATTTTGCACCAGATCGTGTAGCAATGCAAGATGCAACAGCACAGATGGCATTATTACAATTTATGCAAGCAGGGAAATCAAAAACTGCTGTTCCATCTACTGTTCATTGTGACCACTTAATTCAAGCAAAAGTAGGCGCTAAAGCAGATTTAAACGAAGCAATTAATAAATCATCAGAAGTATTTAATTTCTTAGAATCTGTTTCAAATAAATACGGAATTGGATTCTGGAAACCAGGTGCGGGAATTATTCATCAAGTAGTATTAGAAAATTACGCATTTCCAGGTGGAATGATGATTGGAACCGATTCTCATACACCAAATGCCGGAGGACTAGGTATGGTTGCTATTGGTGTTGGTGGTGCTGATGCAGTTGATGTTATGGCTGGAATGGCTTGGGAATTAAAAATGCCAAAATTAATTGGGGTTAAATTAACAGGTAAACTTTCTGGTTGGGCTTCGCCAAAAGATGTTATTTTAGAAGTTGCAGGTTTATTAACTGTTAAAGGTGGTACCGGTGCTATTGTAGAATATTTTGGTGAAGGTGCCGAATCTTTATCTGCAACAGGAAAAGGTACTATTTGTAATATGGGTGCTGAAATCGGAGCGACAACTTCTATTTTTGCTTATGATGATGCCTCAGAGAGATACTTAAGAGCAACAGATCGTAATGATGTAGCGGATGCGGCAAACGAAATGAAATCTTACTTACGTTCAGATGATGAAGTTTATGCTAATCCAGCGAAATTTTATGATCAATTAATTGAGATTAACTTATCAGAATTAGAACCTCGCTTAAATGGTCCTTTTACGCCAGATTTAATGACTCCAGTTTCTAAAATGAAAGAAACTGCAGCTGCTAATGGTTGGCCGCTAGACGTGGAATGGGGATTAATAGGATCATGTACAAACTCTTCTTACGAAGATTTATCTCGTGCGGCTTCAATTGCTCAACAAGCTATAGAAAAAGGGTTAGGAACAAAAGCATCATTTGGTATCAATCCAGGATCGGAAGTTGTTCGTTACACAGCTGCGCGTGATGGTTTTATCAAAACTTTTGAAGATTTAAATGCTGTAATATTTACAAATGCTTGTGGACCATGTATTGGTCAATGGGATCGTGAAGGTGCTGATAAAGAAGAAAAAAATACAATTGTTCATTCATTTAACCGAAATTTCAAGAAGCGTGCGGATGGTAATCCAAATACATATGCATTTGTAACTTCTCCAGAAATGGTTGCTGCTATTGCGATTGCAGGTCGATTAGATTTTAATCCAATGACTGATAAATTGGTGAATGATAAAGGTGAAGAGGTAATGTTAGATGCGCCTGTTGGTGACGAGTTACCAGTCAAAGGATATGCTTATGAAGATAATGGATATCAAGCGCCTGTGGAAGATGGTTCTACTGTAGAAGTTGCTGTGAATCCAAATTCTGAACGATTACAATTATTGGAAGGATTCAAAGCTTGGAATGGTGAGAATATTACTGGTGCAAAATTGTTGATTAAAGCTTTCGGGAAATGTACGACTGATCATATTTCAATGGCTGGACCATGGTTACGTTTCCGTGGGCATTTAGATAACATTGCTAATAATACTTTAATTGGAGCTGTTAACGCATTTAATCAAGAGGTTAATTCGGTTAAAAATCAGTTAACTGGTGAATATGGACCAGTTCCAGCAACAGCACGTGCTTACAAAGCTGCTGGAGTTCCATCGATTATTGTTGGAGATGAAAATTATGGCGAAGGATCGTCTCGCGAGCATGCGGCAATGCAGCCACGTCATTTAGGTTCTGTAGCGGTATTAGTACGTTCATTTGCTCGTATCCACGAAACGAACTTAAAGAAACAAGGTATGTTAGCTTTAACGTTTGCTGATAAGTCGGATTACGATAAAATTCAAGAAGATGATACAATTAACTTTGTAGATTTAGTTGATTTTGCTCCAGGTAAACCTTTAACATTAGAATTTGTTCATGCTGATGGTACAAAGGATACAATTTTAGCTAATCATACTTATAATGAAGCGCAAATTGAATGGTTTAGAGCAGGTTCAGCTTTAAATTTAATCAAAAGACAAGAAGCTTAGTTGTAGGAATATATAAAAACAAAAGCCGATGCATAGCATCGGCTTTTGTTTTGCCTAAAGTTTAGAGCAAAAAAAAATCTCAACCAAAATGATTGAGATTTTAAGCAGTGGTGCCTCCAGGAATCGAACCAGGGACACAAGGATTTTCAGTCCTTTGCTCTACCAACTGAGCTAAGGCACCGCCTTAATTGTGATGCAAATATAGAACGAAAATTTTAACCTCCAAATCTTTTTAAAACTTTTTTTAAGTGATTTTATTTAAGTAACTGATATTGTGAAAAATAAATTTTTAAAATATTTATTTGTCTCGCAATTTTAGAGGGGAAAATAAATTTAATAGAGTTTTAACGATTCATTTTTGCTCTGATATTTTTCAGTTTAACAACAAATCATCATATTTGTGCTCTAGAATTCTATTATAAGTTCATATGAAATGGATTATTTGTAGTCTTGCTCTTGTTGGAGCAACGACAATACAAGCACAAACAGTATCTGTATCCCCATACTCTTCAATAGGTATCGGTGAGCAATTATTTAATAATAGTGCGGAACAAGGTGCTATGGGTGGAATATCTACTGTACCAACCAACCCTTACGGTCAAAATGCTAATTTTTCGAATCCAGCAGCCAATCAAAATATTCGAATGACGAACTTTAACGCAAGTGTTAGAGCTGAAAATAACGAATTCAAAACTGGACAAGATCAGAAATCAGCGGGTAGTTTTAAATTATCTAATATTTCGTTATCATTCCCAGTAAGTAAGAAAAGTAGTTTAGGTGTCGGATTTCAACCCTTTACAGGTTTAGGTTATAACATTGAAAATTCGTCTGAAAGAGGAGATGTTAAACAATTCTCTACCATGACTGGTAAAGGAGGAATAAACTCTATTCATGCATTTTATAATCATAATATTGCAGAAGGTTTATCTGTCGGATTACGAGCAAATTACTTATTCGGGGAATTATTAACAAACGAAAAAGTAACTGTAGAAGGAGCAAGTTTATTAACGGATTACGATACAAGAACTAATTACAGAGGAATTCAGTTCACTTTAGGAACAATGTACCAAAAGAGAATTGGAAAGACTAATAATTTGTACGTAGGTGCTTATTATACATTAGGAAGTAATCTAAATACAGATTTAAGAGAACTGGTTTCTACTTACACATATTTAGGGACTACTCAAGGTTCATTAGACACAATTTCATTAAACAGAAATTCGTCTTTAGATACTAAATTACCTCATACATTTGCAATCGGAACATCTTATACAAAAGATAATGCATGGTCTATTGCTGTAGAAGGAAAGTTTAATACATGGTCTGATTTTAATAAACCTACATTAAGTTCTCCATCATCAGTTGCAAATAATACTGAATATAAAAATAATGTTCATTTAGCAGTTGGAGGATACTGGATTCCAGATTTTAACAGTTACAAAAGTTACTTTAATCGTGTGATTTATCGTGCAGGAGCGTATTACGAATCAGCACCATACTCGATCTATGGAAACGATATTAATAGATACGGTGTAACGTTAGGTGCTGGATTCCCAATTGGGAAAACAAATGACGGATCAATGGTTAATGTTTCTTTAGAATACGGAAAAAGAGGAACAACAAGTAACGGTTTAATTCAAGAAAATTACCTAGGAATGAAACTAGGATTTGATTTAAACGACATTTGGTTTAGAAAACGTGTAATTGATTAATCATATCAATGATAAAAATAACAATGAATAAAAGTGTAAAAAATAGATTGTGGAATACTTTAAAATCATTTTTAGTAATTCTTCCTCTACTTTTTGCACTTATTTCTTGTGAAAGACAAACACCTGCTTTAACAAAAGGTAAAAAAACAAATTTCCCGAATAGAAGTCTTATAGATGCAAATATCATTTTTAAAGATTCTGGGAAAGTGACAATGAACTTGCGTTCACCTTTAATTGAAGAATATAGCTTGATAGATTCACCATATACAATTTTTAAGAAAGGTTTGGAGTTAGATTTCTATGAAAAAGGAAAAGAAAAACCAGGTTTTTTTAAAGCTGATTGGGGAAAATTAAGTGATGCAACAGGAATTTATGAAGGCCGTGGTAATGTAATAATTGTTACAGACGAAGGCGATTCAGTAAAATCGGAACAATTATTTTGGAATAAAAACAAGAAAATGATTTATTCCACAAAACAAGTCGAACTAATAGGTAAAGACGGGAGCAGAGTAACGGCTAAGAATGGAATTGAAGCTTCAGATGATTTAGAAACATATACTCTTTTCAATAACGAAGGATATATCTTAATGGGTGAGGATCAAAAATTTTAAAAAAATTTACAATAGACCTCATTCTTCTACTTTCTTCTATTTTATTATTCAATGTATTGTCGTATTTTCGCCCCTATTATCGTATATAAATTAACATAAGAATGGCAGTTTTAGGAGAAATTCGTAAAAAAACCTGGTTAATTTTCGTGGTAATCGGAATAGCAATGCTTGCTTTCGTAGCGGGTGATTTATTCGGAGAAAACTCAAAAATTAAACAGTTATTCACAGGAGATCCTAACCAAGTAGGAAGTATCAATGGTGAAAGTATTGGTATTAATGAATATTATTCTGCTCAAGAATCTGTACAAAACATGTTACAGCAACAAGGGCAAAATGTTTCAGCTAACCAATTAGCACAACAAACTTGGTCAAGTTTAGTGAGCCAAAAAGTATTAAAGCAACATGCAGAAAAATTAGGTTTAAAAGTATCTGATGATGAGTTTTGGAGCTATGTAGCACAAAATTTCGGGATGAAATCTCCAGCAGAAGCGCAACAACAAATTGCTCAGTTAGAGCAAGCAGCAGCTGCAGATCCTAACATGATGCAAAACTACAAAGGTTGGTTACAAACATCTGAACAGATTAAATTAGAAATTTTATCTCGTAAATACTTAAGCTACGTAATGGCTGGTACAGCAGTTACAGCTAAAGAAGCAGATTTACAACAAACATACAATGGTTCTAATGCAACGATTGATTATGCTTTTGTAGATTATAAAACATTAGCAAAAAAATTAAACGTTACGATTTCTGATGATGAAATTAATGCGTATACGTCTAAATTTCCAAAACGTTACGAAGCTAATGGATTAGTAAAAGTTGCTTATACATATTTCCCAGCAAAAGCATCTAGCCAAGATGATCAGGTTGCATTAGGAAATATCAAAAAGTATTTATCACAACAAATTAAACATGATGCAGTAAATAATGTGACGGATACAATTGAGGCATTTGGATCAGCGAAAAACGATTCAATCTATGTTTCTTTAAATTCAGATCAACCATTTATTTCTAACTATTTTTCTAGAGAAGATTTAGCAAAATCTAATTTAACGCCAGAAATTTTAGAATTCTTTAAAACTGCACAAGTTGGTCAAGTTGGTGGACCTTATAAAGTAGGAGATACTTATCAAATCTATAAATTCTCTAAATCTAAAGAGGTTAAAGATTCAGTAAATTCTAATACTGTTTACCAAATCGCAAACTTAGTAAAACGTATCGAACCATCTAAAGCGACTACGGATGCAGCATTTAAAAATGCTCGTACTTTCGCTCAAAATGTAGAAAATAAATCATTAAACGATTTTACAGCTGTTGCTAAAAAATCAAATTTTGTTAATGGAACTTCAGAATCAATTGAGCGTTTTGCACCATCAATTGCTCAAGAATTACCAGCAGACCAAACAGATAAAATTTTATCTTGGGCATTTGATAAGAAAACAGCAGAAGGTGCTACAAACTTATTTACTTCAGAAAATGGAGATTATATCGTCGTTCACTTAGTAAATCGTTTTGACAAAGGTTTAGCTGCTCCATCAGTAGTTAGAGAATTTGTAGAGCCAATTTTATTACAAGAGAAAATCTCTAAATTAGTTGATGAAAAAATTGGTACTGGAGGTATCGACGCATTCATTAAACAATTCGGAGGTGCAAAAGCAACAACAGCAGTTAACTTTGGAAACTCAAACATCCAAGGTGTAGGTTTAGAGCCTCGTGTTGTAGGAGCTGCATTTGGTGTTAAACCAAACACATCTTCTAAAGCAATTGCTGGTAATGCAGGTGTATTCTACATTACTCCAAAGTCTCAAAATGTTCCAACAGGACAAAAAGGAAACATGTTATTAGAAAACTTAAATCGTCAATTAAAAGGACAAGTTTCTCAAACATTATTACCTTCATTAATCCAAGCGGCTGATATTAAAGATAACCGCGACAGAATTATTAAATAATTGCTATTTCGATATAGATAAAAAAGCCCGAATCATTTGATTCGGGCTTTTTGTTTTATGCTAATTTGATTGAATTATAATTTAGGAATTGAAGCAATTAATTCTTGCGTGTATGTTGTAGATGGATTGGCATATACAATGTCGGCATCATCTAACTCTTTCATTTCGCCATGTTGCATTACAAGTAATTGATCTGACATATATTTTACGACAGCTAAATCATGAGAAATAAAAATGTATGTAAAACCATATTCCGATTTTAGGTCATTTAAAAGGTTTAAAACTTGTGCTTGCACAGAAACATCTAAAGCAGAAACGGATTCGTCACAGATGATGAATTTAGGCTGTAATGCTAAAGCACGTGCGATTCCTACACGTTGTCTTTGTCCACCAGAAAATTCGTGTGGATATTTGTTTAGATCTGCAGCTGATAAACCTACTTTCTCTAAAAGGGATTTTGAAGTTTCAAGTCGTTCTTTTTTATTCGATCCTATTTTATGTACTTCCATCGGTTCAGTGATAATTTGAGCAATGGTATGGCGCGGATTTAGACTAGAATATGGATCTTGAAAAATGATTTGAATATCACGTCTTAATTTTCTTACTTCCTCTTTCTTTAGTTTTGTAATATCTGTTCCGTTGAAGTAGATTTCACCAGCAGTTGGTTTTTCTAATAACAAAACTGTTCGTGATAAAGTAGTTTTACCAGAACCAGATTCACCCACTAAACCTAAAGTTTCGCCAGGATAAACCTTAAAGGAGATATCATCAACCGCTTTTACATTAGGAATTTCAGACTGACCAAATAATGAAGAAGGATAAAAATATTTCTTTAAATTTTTAACTTCTAAAATTGGAGTTTGATTATAAATTTTTTGATGAAATTTTTCTCTTTTATCAGCTGTATAAATTTCAGACTGATGATTAGCATCTTTCAAGAAATCTTTTACGGTTGGTAATCTTTTGTAGCGTTCTTCTAATCGAGGACGACACGCAATTAACCCTTTTGTATAATTTTCTTTCGGATGATTAAATATTTCGGTAACATTTCCTTGCTCTACAACATCACCTCTAAACATGACTAAAACTTCTTCACAAACATTAGCAATCACACCCAAATCATGAGAAATAAAAATCATGCTCATGTTTTCTTCTTGTTGTAATTCTTTCAAAAGATCCAAAGTAGCCTTTTGTACCGTTACATCTAAAGCAGTTGTTGGCTCATCTGCGATTAATAATTTTGGCTCGCACGCAATTGCCATAGCAATCATCACGCGTTGCTTTTGTCCACCAGATAATTCATGTGGATAAGCTTTATAAACACGTTCAGGATTCGGAAGTTTAACTTTCTCAAATAAACTTATAACCTTAGCTTTAGCGTCAGTTTTAGAAAGTTTTTGATGTAATAAGATAGATTCTTCCACTTGTTCACCACAACGTAAACTAGGATTTAATGAGGTCATAGGTTCTTGGAATATCATAGCGATATCGTTTCCACGAATTTTTCTGATTTCATCAGAGTCTAACTCAAGTAAATTGATGGTAGCACCGTTTTGATGAAACAGAATTTCACTACCGTGATGAATTTTGGCCATAGGAGATAATAATCCCATAATAGCCAAAGAAGTAATTGATTTTCCAGAACCAGATTCTCCGACAATTCCAAGAGTTTCTCCTTGATGTACTTTAAAATTTATATTATTTAAAACTTGTTTATCTCCAAAAGAAACAGATAAGTTTTTAACTTCAATTATCCAAGGTTGCGACTTTGTTGATGCGTTCATATTTAGCAAATATTGACAGCTGAAATTTACTGAAATTTATCGAATGTAGGAGATGAAGGAAAAAATGAATTTTGAATCTAAATTTTTTATAATTTTGTTGAGAATCAAAAATCTAATTTATTTTCAAGAAAAATTCTTAAATTAGAGCTAATGATTCCCAGCCTAAAAAATTTAACGCGCTGGTTTTTAATTTCAACCGATGGATACATACTCCCAGATTTCGACATTGTTTTTAGTTGCTAATCACAATGTCACAGATGAAATTTCAGTAGCAAAACTTTTGCTAACAGTTTTTCTTGTTTTCTTAAATGGTTTTTTCGTGGCAGCCGAATTTGCTATTGTGAAAGTAAGATCTTCTCAGATTGAAGTGAACCAGGATATTAATGCTGGTGTCTCTAATGTTGCCAAACTTATCGTAAACAACTTAGATTCCTATCTTGCTGCAACGCAGTTAGGTATTACTTTAGCCTCACTTGGATTAGGTTGGGTTGGAGAATCTTCATTAATGCCTGTAGTAATAAAATTATTTGAAGTTTTAGGATTAACAGGACCAGAATGGATGTCATTTGCACAAAATTTCTCATTCATTATTGCGTTCATAATCATTACAATTTTACACATTGTATTTGGAGAATTAGCGCCTAAATCATTAGCGATTCAATTCCCTACCAAAACAACATTTACCATTGCGTGGCCTTTACGAATTTTCTATTTCGTGTTCAGACCTGTGATTTGGTTAATGAATGGATTGGCGAATATGATTTTACGTGCAATTGGAATCAAACCAATTCATGGTGGTGATATTCATACAGAAGAAGAGCTTAAAATGATTATTACTGAAAGTTCAGAAGGTGGTGCAATTGAAGAATCAGAACGCGATTTAATTCAGAATGTATTCGAATTTGATGATCGTCGAGTTATTAATATTCAAACATTAAGAAAGAATATTTCAGCCATCAATGTTACAACTTCAGTAAAAGAAGCGATTGACTATGCGATAGAAGAAGGTTATTCTCGATATCCTGTTTACGAAGAATCGTTAGATAACATTATTGGTATTTTATATACAAAAGATTTAATGCGTCAGTTAATGGCAAACCCAAATGAAACGGATGTGAGAGGAATCTTACGTGAACCGATTTTTATTTCGGAAAGTGCAATGATTAAACACGTATTAAAACAATTCCAAAAGAAACGTGTACAAATGGCAATCGTTACGAATGAAGTAGGTGAGGTTGCAGGTATTGTTTCTATGGAAGATATTTTAGAGGAATTAGTTGGTGAAATTCAAGATGAATACGACAACGAAGATCCAATTGTAGAGCGTTTAGATAAAGGAGTTTATTTAGTAAATGCACATAATGCAATATCTGATATTAACCGTCTATTACCATACAAATTCGAAGAATCTGAGCATTATGATACGTTAGCTGGATTAATTTCAGAAGTGTGTTATGATCGTGAATTAGAAGAAGAAGATGTAATTGAATTGAACGAATATACTGGTGTCGTTAAAAAGATGTACCGCAATTCGGTAGAACAAGTTTTACTAACAATTCATGAAGGAATTGAAATTTTAGAAGATCCTACAGAAGATAATGTATAAATCAAAAGCCACTCAATCGAGTGGCTTTTTTATTTTATAAATCTTCTTTACGAACTAAAGGATTTTCATATCTCATTTTTCTAAAAACGTTAATTAATGTAACAACATCTTTTTCGCAATAATCCTTGATGCGTTCTACATTATTATCTTCGTAATATACTTTTGCTACTTGCGAACCATCAATGTCATCTTTTGGAGTTGGAATTTCGAAAATATTTGCCAACAAATCCAAAGATGTAAAATGTTTATAATCGCCAAATTTCCATAATTCCATTGTGTCCAAATGTGGAATTTCCCAAGGTTTTTTCCCGAACATTTGCAAAATCCTCGGAATTTCAATTTGGTTAATCATCATTCGTCTTGCGAGATATGGAAAATCGAATTCTTTCCCGTTATGTGCACATAATAAATGATCTGGTTTGAAAAAATTCTCGATTAACATCGAATTAAAATCCTTTAAAATTTTTTCTTCGTCATGACCATAAAAGCTTTTAATATGGATGTAATTTTCATTCACTACAATTCCACAAGAAATACAAACTATTTTACCAAATTCAGCCATGATTCCTGCACGATCATGATAAAATTCTTCAGGAGAAATTTCATCATTATTGCGCTGAAAAGCTGTTTTCTTTGCCCATAAATCTTTCGTACGATCAGATAATAAATTCCAATCATCTGTTTGCGGAACTGTTTCTATATCTAAGAAAAGTATTTTTTTATATGGAATAGTGTTTAGCATTATCTTATATTTTGATTAATACGCATAGCTTCATCTACCAAGCGGTAAACATCACCATCTTTTATAGCATTAGTTTGTGGTTGATCAAGGTGTTTTTTTCCAGTTCTAACCACGATTAAATTTTGCGAAGGAATTATAATTACACGTTGTCCTAAATGTCCTAACATGGCATAAAATGGAGTTTTATAAGATGGATCCATCCAAATAGAATGGCCATAAATAGGAACTTCATCTTTTTTGAATGCTTTCAGATTAGGTTGAACCATTTTTTGCACAAATGCTGAATCTAATATTTGTTTATTATTCCACTTTCCGTTATTTAAAAGTAATTGACCTAATTTTGCGAAATCACGACCTGTTGTATTAAAACAACAATATGTTTTTTCCATACCATTCGGATTATCTTTCGACCATTGCGCATCGAATTCCATCCCCATTGGTTGCCACAAAACTTCTTGTGCGTACTGTGAAATAGATTTATTTTTTAAAGCACGTTTTAAAACAATTCCTAATAATTGTGTATCACCAGAAAGATATTCAAAATGTCCTCCTGGATTTTTAATAAATTTTCGATTTAGAATTTGTTCTTCAATATTATCACCATAATATGCTTTCGCAGTAGGGTTTAATGGAAGATAATAATCTTCAGACCAATCGTATCCAGATGTCATTGCAGATAAATCGGCAATAGTACATTTTTTACCAAATTCATCGTTTTTAAATTCAGGTAGGAAATCAGTTATTTTTTGATCAAAACTTTTAATATAACCATCTTCAATCGCTTTCCCAATTAGCATTGTCGTAATAGATTTAGCTACCGAAAAAGAATTGGTAATACTAGATTCGTTATATCCTGTGTAATATTTTTCAGTTAATAATTGTCCATCTTTAATTATAATAAATGAAGCAGTTTCGTAATCAATTAATTCTTTTTCAAATGCAGGGTTTATTTGAATTTGATTATACGCCGAATGATTTTGCCAATACTGTGGAGTTCCTGCCAAGATGACATTATTGTCGAAGTCTTTATAATCGTTAATATTTGCTGTTTTTTCTCCTTTTAGATAGGTTAATTGCACACCTCGAATGATGTATGCATTACCCGTAAAATACAGAGCAAGAAGCAGTAAAGCAATAATAATTAAAATCCATTTTATAATCTTCCAGATTGTTTTCATACAAATTTATCTTGTCGAGTTACTAATTTAAACTATTAGTATTAAATTATGTTAATATTTTCTGACTTCGGTCTTATATTTGTAGAAATTGATTTAAATTTAATCAAATTAATAATCTAAAAAATATAAATATTATGGCATTTGAATTACCACAATTACCATATGCATTAGATGCATTAGAGCCTCATATTGACGCTAAAACAATGGAAATCCACCACGGGAAACACCATGCAGCATACACTACAAACTTAAATGCAGCTATCGAAGGAACTGATTTAGCTAACGCTACAATTGAAGAAATTTTAGCAAACGGAACGGGAACTCCAGCTGTACGTAACAATGGTGGAGGTTTTTACAACCACAACTTATTTTGGGAAACATTAGCTCCAAACGCAGGTGGTAACCCAACTGGTGAGTTAGCTGAAGCAATTGACGCTGCTTTCGGATCATTCGACGCATTTAAAGATGAATTTTCTAAAGCTGCTGCAACACGCTTTGGATCAGGATGGGCTTGGTTAGTTGTTGTTGATGGAAAATTAGTTGTTACTTCTACTCCAAATCAAGACAACCCATTAATGCCAGTTGCTGACGTTCAAGGTCAACCAATTTTAGGTTTAGATGTTTGGGAGCACGCTTACTACTTAAACTACCAAAACCGTCGTCCAGACTACATCAACGCTTTCTTTAACGTTGTAAACTGGGCTAAAGTTGCTGAGTTATACGCAGCTGCAAAATAATCTAATAAGATTTATTTAAATATCTCTTAAGACTTGCTTGTATAAGCAAGTCTTTTTTTATTTTTGATGTATGGGAATTATTATTTTAGAAAATATTAAAATCTATTCGAATCACGGGTGTTTAGACGAAGAAGCTCGTATTGGATCTGATTATTTAGTGGATTTAGAAGCTCGTGCAGATTTTTCTAAGGCTTGTGAGTCGGACGAATTAGTGGATGCATTAGATTATGTAACATTAAATAATATTGTAAAGGAAGAAGTTGGAATTCGTTCAAAATTATTAGAACATGTGTGTAAAAGAGTCTTAGATCGTATAGGTCAAGAACTTACAACTGTAACTTATGCGAAGATTAAACTTTCTAAGGTAAATCCTCCTATTGGTGGGCATGTAGAAAAAGTAAGTATTATTTTAGAAAAAGAATATTAGTCTTTGTATTTTTAAAAATATTGCTATATTTGCAAACCAAAATGATGGAAATGGTTCCTTGACCGAGAGGCTAGGTAGCGGTCTGCAAAACCGTCCACAGCGGTTCGAATCCGCTAGGAACCTCCAAATTTTAACCCTCTAATCGAAAGATTAGAGGGTTTTTTGTTTTAATTATTAATAGAATTTAATAATTTTTTTGAATAACTATCTTCTAAATAATTTAATAAAATATTTTCTCCAGAATCTTTACTGTTATTAATATAAAGAATATATACCATTTGAATTTTAAAAAAAGATGATTTTCATATTTTGATAATTTAATATTGAATTTAAATCAATTTATAGTTCTCTGAAATAAATTGTATATTAATGAAAATTAATCACTAATCATGGGCTTATTTAATAATAAGAAATATAAGAATGTTAAGTTAGATCAATTAAGATTCGAAATCGGTAGATGTTATTATAAAAATAGTTATGATTTATTTACGGGAGTTGCAGAATCATTTCATAGTAATGGAAAACTTTTTCAGCAAATAAATTTTGCAAATGGATTAAGACACGGATCTTATAAAGCTTTTCACGATAATGGTCAACTTGAAATTGAATTGAAATATGATAGAGGAGAACCAACTGAAAAATTTAAATCATATTATGAAGATGGTAAATTACGAGAAGAAGGTAGTTATTTGATAAGTAAAAGATCTATATATTATGAATTTGAAAAAAATTTAAGTTTATATTTTCATTCAAATGAAACTCCTACCGGATATTTATATGGTAACTTAAAAAGTTACTATAGAAATGGACAAATTAAATTAGATTTTGAATTTTCTTTTGGTCGTCGTCATGGTATTTGTAAGAAATTTCACGAAAATGGTCAACTTGCAGAAATTGGAGAATTTGATCATGATAATTTTATAGGTGATCATAAAAAATATTCAGAATCAGGTGTGTTATTAACTATAAAATGTTACGAAAATAATACGCTAGTATTTCATAGAGAATTTAATACAAATGGAAAAGTTAAAAGATCTATAAGTTATAAAAACAATTTTTTAGATGGGTATATAAATTTATATGATGATCATGGGAATTTAAAAAATGAAATAGAGTTTTATAATGGAGAACTAGTGCATTATTATAGTAATAATCAAAATCTTTAATACATTAAAAAGGTACTCTATTGAGCAGCTTTCTTTTTTGAGATGTGTTCTGCTATTTATACACACTTGCACGTTTTAAATTCTATTTATTTGGGATTTATAATATTCCACATTAATATTTTATCTTTGCTATAATTTGATGATTCAATTTGAAACAAATGGCAGAAGAAAAACAATATATAGAGAAGGAAGTGAATTATAAAGGACACACCAAGACTTTTAAAGTTGAGGTGATGCCTGTTCCTCCGTTCGATCCAAATTATATTACAGAGGAAGCTTACGAACGATTAAAAAAAGATTATATCGAAGAGGCGAAAAATCGTTTAGCTGACGAAAAAATCCTTTGGGTTTTTGGAATAGAACAAGAATTACAAAAATAAATTACAATAAAGTCGAGATTTTTTCTCGACTTTATTTTTTCTCGACATATTTAGGCGTTTGATTCTGTTATATTTGAGTAGAAATTTTAATTAACGCTTATGACAAATAAAAAAGTAGTTTACATCGATCTTGATGGTGTAATTGTAGATTTAATTGGTGAATTAAACCACGAATTATCAACCTCAACAAAAGTTTATGAAGATCCAACTGATTTAATTGATGATTCTGAAACCATCTTCCTTAATGCAAAGCCAATTCCTCATGCATTAGAATCTATCAACGAACTAGAAAAACATTACGATGTTTACATTCTTTCTACCGCGCCTTGGCACAATATCCACTCTTGGTCACAAAAACGCATTTGGGTAGAAAAATATCTTCCGTCGATGTACAAAAAATTAATTTTAACTCACCACAAAGAACAATTAATAGGTGATTATTTAATTGATGACCGAACAAAGAATGGTGCAGGTGAATTTAAAGGTGAACACATTCACATTTTTACCGATCAATTTCCGACTTGGCAAAGTGTAACTGATTATTTAATTCCTAAAAACTAATGTTAAAAACACTAAAATTATGATTGATATTACAACAAAAACCTATGCAATTAGAGAAATCTTATCAAGCAATGTTGATTGCGAATTTACCTCTGTCGTCGTTACGGTAGATAAAGAGAAAATTTTTGAAGAGGTAAAATCTCTTTTCCCAGCATATAAATTTACTGACGAGATTGATGATGATTTTGAAGAAATTGGTAATGTTAGCGCTTCAGGTCAATTGAATCTTTATTACGATCCTGAATATTATCTTACGCTGAAATTATTTTACAATAAGTTACAAGATATTTACGCTCTGAAATTAAAACAATAAAAAAACCGACTACTTATAGCAATCGGTTAATATATTATTGAGGTTGTTGCCCTTGGGCTTGAATCTCTTCGTATTTTTTTAATTCTTCTTCAGATAATCGATTTTTTAATTCATCAATCACATCATCTAAAATTTTCTGATACGCACCAGTTTGAGTATAGTAGTATTTATAACTGTCCTCGAAAATTTTGTGAGTAGTTTCATGTTGATCAAAAATATACATCGTATTTTTTGCAACATCTAAAACTTGATTTGGTGATTGACTCTGAATTGAATTCATCATTTGTTGACTTGTGTAAATATCAACCAAAATATCACGCATTTCAGATTTACTTAATAAATCATCTGGTTTCTGTGCGTAAGGTTTACTGCACGATACAATGCTAATAAGTATAATAAAAATGTAAGCTATCTTTTTCATAGTTTGCCAAACATGTTTCGTAATCTTAAAGATATAACTCCAAATACAGCTTCGCCTATAATGTCTGAACTAATTTTAGATTCTCCTAAAGTTCTGTCAGTAAAGATAATAGGAACTTCCTGAATTTTAAATTTCTTCACCCAAGATTTGTATTTCATTTCTATCTGAAAGCCATATCCTTTAAATTTAATATCATCTAAACCTAACGTTTCTAAAACTTCAGCTTTATAACCTACAAAACCAGCAGTAGCATCATGTACAGGAAGATTGGTAATGACACGTACATATTTGGAAGCAAAATAAGACAATAAAACTCGTTCCATTGGCCAGTTTACAACATTTACACCATTACTATAACGAGAACCAACAGCAACGTCAGCACCGTTTGCTAATGCATCGTATAAACGAGGTAAATCGTTAGGATTATGCGAGAAATCAGCATCCATTTCAAAAATGTACTTGTAATTATTTTTTAAAGCCCATTTAAAACCATGTACATACGCTCTTCCAAGTCCGTCTTTAGTAGTACGCACTTCCAAGTGTAAACGCCCGTTGCTTTCTGTAAATAATTCACGAACTAAATTACCAGTACCGTCTGGAGAACTGTCATCAACTATTAAAATATCAAAAGTATCATCCACTGCCAAAACTGCTTTGATTATGGCTTGTATATTTTCTTTTTCATTATATGTCGGGATGATGACTAATTTGTCTGACATAAATATCATTTTGAGGGCATAAAGATAGTTATTAGATTGATAGGGTTTTGTATTTTTGGAAAAGATTATGAAAGCGACAGAATTAATTAGTATTGCTAAAAACACACAAACTAACGATTATATCCTGATCATCTTAGTGATTTGTTTATTAATTGTTTGTGCATCAAAGTATTTATTTGCGAAAAACTTTAAAACTTTAAAGAATAAAACGGAGTATTTAAGTTTTACAGATGATAATACAACGTTGTTTAGTTTGATCATCAACATTATGATGATTGTGTTAATTAGCACGCTTTTAGTTGCTCATTTCGATGTTAAGATCCTAGATTACACACTCACATTACCACTAAGAATTGGGCTTTGCTTTGTACTAATTTCTGCTGTAATGCTGATAAAATTATTAATAGAGATGGCTTTTTTCCGAGTTTTCTATCAAGATAATTCGATTTCCTTCTTCATGAAGAGTTCTAGTTATGTGAATGCCAGAAATATATTAATACTGATAGTCAGCTGTTTTCTTTACTTTTATTCTGATTTAGATAGCAATATAATAATGATTTCGTGGTTTATATTATTATGTGTTAATCGTATATGGGAAATCTATTTTAGATATTCAAATCAAATATCAATTAATAAGTCTATTTGGTATTACAATATTTTGTACCTTTGCACCCTAGAAATTTTACCAATAATGGTTTTAGCAAAATTCCTAATTATTGGTAAGGGAATCTAATTATTACTATGAAAGTTAAATCGATATTAGTATCACAACCTAAGCCACAGGTGGAAAATTCTCCTTACTTTGAGATTGAGAAACGCCACAAAATTAAAATTGATTTCCGTCCTTTTATCCAAGTAGTTGGAGTTGACGGTAAAGATGTTAGACAACAAAAGATAGACTTTCAAAGAATTACTGCAGTTATCTTTACAAGTCGTAATGCTATTGATCATTTTTTTAGAGTTGCTGAAGAACTACGAATTCAAGTCCCAGACACAATGAAATATTTCTGTGAGTCGGAAGCTATTGCTTTTTACTTACAAAAGTATATTGTTTACAGAAAGCGTAAAATTTATATTGGAGAGAAATTATTCTCAGACTTAGTTCCTTTATTTAAGAAACATAAAGACGAGAAATTTTTACTTCCAGCAGCAGATGTTATCAAACCAGATGTTCCAAAATTATTAGATAGTTTAAATTTAGATTGGCAATTAGCTACTTTATTTAGAACAGTATCAAGTGATTTATCTGATTTAGAAGATGTTAAATATGATATTTTAGTTTTCTTTACTCCATCAGGAATTATTTCATTATTCGAAAATTTCCCAGATTTCGTACAAGAAAATACAAGAATCGCTGTTTTCGGTAAAAATACTGTAGCCGAGGCGGAAAAGATGGGATTACGTATTGATATTGAGGTTCCGACAAAAGAAACTCCGTCAATGACAATGGCGTTAGATAAATATGTAAAAGAAGTAAATAAATCTAAATAGTTATTTTCTTTTTCTTCCTATCTTTAAATAGTATAAATTTATAGCAAATAACCTATTTACAGATGGACAAAAAATGGCAAATAAAAGAGCAACCTACTGCGAAAGTTGTAGAAAGTATAAGGACCGCATTAAGCGTTTCCGAAACAACTGCTATTTTATTAGCTCAACGTGGAATTATTGATTTTGATAAGGCGAAATCATTTTTCAATCCATCTTTAGAAGATTTACATAACCCTTTTTTAATGAAAGATATGGATGTTGCCGTATCTAGAATTAAATGGGCTATAGATAACGAGGAGAATATCCTTATTTTTGGTGACTACGATGTAGATGGAACGACAGCGGTAACTTTGGTTTACGAATTTCTGTCCTCTATCTACTCGAATGTCACATACTACATACCAGATCGTAACAACGAAGGTTACGGAATTTCTTATCAAAGTATAGAGCACGCAGTTGCAAATAATATTTCTTTAGTAATAGCATTAGATTGTGGGATAAAAGCACATGATCAAATTGAGTATGCAAATACAAAAAATATAGATTATATCATTTGCGATCACCATTTACCAGATAAATCAATCCCAAATGCTTATGCGGTTTTAGACCCAAAGCGTAAAGGTTGTTTGTATCCTTATAAAGAACTTAGTGGTTGTGGTGTTGGTTTTAAATTGGTGCAAGCCTACATCAAACAATTTAATTTATCGGTAGATATTTTAAATCCTTTGTTAGATTTAGTTGCGGTAAGTATTGCAGCTGATATTGTTCCAATTACTGGTGAGAACAGAATATTAGCTTACGCAGGTTTAAAACGATTGAATCAGACTCCTCGTTTAGGGTTTGAACAGATGATTCCGACAAATATCAAAGGAAATGTAAACATCTCGAATGTTGTATTTTCTATTGCTCCAAAAATTAATGCAGCAGGTCGTATCAAACATGGATCCGAAGCTGTTCGTTTTATGTTGAGTAAAAATGAAGAGGATTGTAAAAAATATCTTGCAGATATTAACTCGTTAAATAACGAACGTAAAAAACTAGATATTGATACTACAGAGCAAGCCTTAGATCAATTAAAAGATATCGATCAATCCAAAACATTTTCTACTATTGTTTACCATCCAGAATGGAACAAAGGTGTAATTGGAATTGTCGCATCTCGTCTTGTTGATATGTTTTATAAACCTACATTGGTTTTTACGAAGAATAACGAAGGGGAATTGGTAGCGTCTGCTCGTTCAGTGCAAGAATATGATATGTATAATGCAATTGAAAGAAATTCAGATTTATTAACTCAATTTGGTGGTCATATGGCTGCTGCCGGATTAGCTTTAAAAGAAGAAAATTTCGAAGCGTTTAAGAAAGCATTTGAAGCAACTGTTCGTGAAGAAAGTCAGTCAAAACATTTTACACCAATTATTGAAATTGATAAGGAATTATCGTTTAATGATATTACAAAATCTTTCTTAGAAACGGTGATGCGTATGGCTCCTTTTGGACCAGAAAATATGAATCCTGTATTCTTATCAAAAAATTTAATCGCAACTGATTTTAGATTAGTTGGTAAAGAACATGCTCGTCTTTATGTGCATCAAAAAAATACGCGTTCTACTTTTCCAGCGATTGGTTTCAAATTAGGTAAATTCGGTAAAAAATTACAAGAAGGATGTACTTTTGATATGGTTTATACGATTGGCATGAACTATTGGCAAGGAAAAGGAACTTGGCAATTGAATATTAAGGACATTCGTTTTGATGATTAAAAAAAACTGCATTCAATTTCTTGAATACAGTTTATAATATTTTATTTCTCTTGATTTCCTTCAACAACTAAAACCATTTCGCCTTTTAAATTTCGTTTTTCGGCAATTTCAGCAAGTTCAATTAAAGTACCTCGTATAGTTTCTTCAAACTTTTTCGAAATTTCACGAGATAAGCTCGCTTTTCTTTCATTCCCGAATGTTTCAGCTAAATCTCTTAAAGTTCTTCCGATCTTGTGTGGAGATTCGTAGAAAATCATTGTTTTCTTTTCTTCAATCAAGCTATCTAATTTCGATTTTCTTCCTTTTTTAACTGGAATAAACCCAACAAAAGTAAACTCGTTATTCGGTAAACCAGAAACTACCAACGCAGGCACAAAAGCTGTAGCGCCAGGTAAACACTCGATTGCAATATTATTCGCAACACATTCTTTTGCTAATAAATAACCAGGATCTGAAATTCCAGGCGTTCCGGCATCAGTAATAATCGAAATAGTTTGTCCGTCTTTCAATTGTCTAATGATATCTTCAGTAGCTTGATGCTCGTTGTGCATATGATAACTACGCATTGGTGTTTCAATTTCGTAGTGTTTTAAAAGAATTCCACTGTTACGCGTATCTTCAGCTAAAACAACATCGGACTCTTTTAGAATTTCAACCGCTCTAAAAGTCATGTCCTTTAAATTTCCAATTGGCGTAGGTACTAAATACAATTTTCCACTCATGGGTCAAAGATACGTTGAGAATAGACAACTAGAAAAATCTATTTTAAGATATCTTCTAATTCAGAAAGATCGACGTTATCTAAAGCTTCTTCTAATTGCTCTTTTGTTAAATTTACTTTAGAATCAATTACTAAAACTTTGCGTAATCCATTTACACCAAGAATTAACTGATTGATTTGGTCTTTATCTTCTAAATAAGCGGCATTCAGATTGTTTTTCTTCACTTTCAATTTAACCATCTGCTCGTAATTTTCACCTTTTGTAGCAGCAGTTAAATTTTTCATTACACTATTTTGTTTTGCCTTTCCAGCATCTGTAATTATAAAAACTTTAGCAGAATTTATGTATTCTAAAATTTTTAAATCTGTATTTTTCTTCGCAAGATTAATCGCAAATTTAGGCAAAGGAATTATAGTTGATTGCTTGTCATATTTATCATAAAATTCATTCATGTTCTTTGGAGCAGAACAAGAAGAAATAGTGATTAAAAGCACAAATAGCGTAATAATTTTATTCATAATAACTGATTTTGTATTGATTTCTAAACAATTCTTATTCCAATTTTATAAATAAGATTGTATGAATTTTAGGACAGAATTTTTATCTAATTCCATTTCTGCGTAAAGTTCTTCAATCGTACCATGTGTTATGAAATCATCTGGATAACCGTTCATTTTAAAACTTCCTTTGTAATTGGATTGATTAAGAATTTTTAAAACAGCATCGCCAAAACCTCCATTTAGAATTCCATCTTCATAAGTTGCGATAACATTATATTTTAGAGTTAAAATCTTAATGATTTGCTCGTCTAATGGTTTAATAAAAGGAAAGTCAATTAAACATACTTGTTCCTCAAGATTGTGTTGTTGTATCAACTCTTTTATTTTAGTTGTAAACTGCCCTGTAGCAAGTATTGCGATTGTATTACCTTCAGTTATTTTATTTGCTTTACCAATCTTGATTTTTTCATATTCATTGGTAAATTCGCTTGTTTCGATGCTTTCTTTTGGAAAACGAATAGCAAAAGGTTGTTCAGTAAACTGAGCAGTATATAGAATGTTTTTGAAATCTTTTTCATTGCTTGGTGAAGCAATAATTATATTCGGAATCGAATTTAAATAACTAATATCAAAATAGCCGTGATGCGTTGCACCATCAGAACCAACAATTCCAGCACGATCAATACAAAAAACAACGGGTAGATTTTGTAACGCTACATCGTGTATTACTTGGTCATACGCGCGTTGTAAAAAAGTAGAATATATTGTACAATACGGAACAGTATTTTGTGTTGCCAAACCTGCAGCAAATGTAACAGCATGTTGTTCAGCTATACCTACATCAATTACGCGTTTAGGGAAATGTTCTTGGCATTTTACTAAATTACTTCCAGTAACCATAGCTGGTGTAATTGCAATAATTTTATCGTTTTGATTTAATAAATCAAACATGGTTTCACCAAAAACATCTTGATAGGATTTGCTCTTTTTTACAGAAGTTATTTCACCAGTCTTTTTATCAAATAAACCTGGCGCGTGCCATTTCACTTGATCTAATTCGGCTTTTTCGTATCCTTTACCTTTTATAGTTTTTACATGTAAAACTTTAGGACCTTTGGTTTTGTTCGCAATTTCAAATGCATTTAATAATGAATCAAAATCATGTCCGTCAACCGTTCCAAGAAAATTCAAACCAAAATCTTCAAAAATAGAATGTTCATTGTCAATTAATTGATTGAAATGATTTTTTAAACCACCAACTGAAGGATCTATTCCGATCGAGTTATTATTCAAAATCACTATTACATCCAAATCAGTAGAACCAAGATGATTTAAAGCTTCTAAACTCATTCCAGAAGTTATGGATGCGTCGCCAATAACTGCAATGTGTTTACGGTTAATTCCATTGATTTGATCGGCTGTAGCCATACCAAGAATCGCAGAGATAGAGGTAGATGAATGTCCAGTTCCGAAAACGTCAAATTCGCTTTCTTCACGAGCTGGAAAACCAGAAATACCATTCTTTTGTCGTAACGATTCAAAACGATCACGTCTACCCGTCAATATTTTGTGTGGATAACATTGGTGGCCAACATCCCAAATTAATAAATCATTCGGTGTGTCGAAGTGATAATGTAACGCAATAGTTAACTCAATTACACCTAAACTTGCGCCCAAATGGCCTGGTTTTACACTTAGGGTGTCTAAAATATATTCGCGTAAATCTTCTGCTAAATCAGGCAAATCTGCAAGATTCAGTTTCCTAAGTTCCTTAGGATGATTGATTTTATGGATGACTTTATTCATTATTATCTTACAAAATTACAATTTTCTGAAGAAAACGCCGTATCTTTGTCGGTTACAAAAAATAGATAGATTATGTTCCAAATAGGAAAGACTTTGGTCTCTGAAGAATTGCTTAATGAAGAGTTTGTATGTAACTTGAATAAATGTAAAGGAATTTGTTGTGTAGAAGGTGATGCTGGAGCTCCTCTGGACGAAGATGAGTTATCTATTTTAGATGATATTTACGAAGATGTTAAACCTTATTTAAGACCTGAAGGAATTGAGGTCATTGAAAATGAAGGGAAATATACAATGGATACTGATGGAGATTGGGTTACGCCATTAGTAAACAACAAAGAATGTGCATATTTAGTTTTCGAAGACAATGGATTTTCTAAGTGTGGTATAGAAAAAGCATACGAAGACGGTATCATCGACTACAAAAAACCAATTTCTTGTCACTTATATCCTGTTCGTGTTAAGGAATATTCAAGTTTTACTGCTGTTAACTATCATGTTTGGGATATTTGTTCAGATGCTTGTACATTAGGGAAAGAATTAAAAGTAAACGTTGCTACGTTCGCAAAAGATTCTTTAGTACGAAAATTTGGAGAAGATTGGTATAATGAGTTAATGCTAATTCAAACTGAACTAAACAAACAAAAAAAGTAAAAAAAATTATGGCAATATCTAGAGCTAGAAGATCGACAGATGCGATCGAAAGGTTATATATTTCAATGCGCCACTTATTTCACCGTGGTGTTTATAGAGTATCAGGAAATCCTGGTAAAATTTTAAGAAACTTATTATTCGAATTAGAGCCAGAAATTTACGGTTCTATGACGGATCCAAATAAAGTAGAATTAAGCGGATTAATGTACGTATTAGATCGTTTGCCAGAAGGAATTGTGGAAACTCCATTTATTTCTTTTACAGCAGACGAAGGATACGATCGTTCAATTTTTACACCAATTATTCCTGCGAAAAGACGTCGTTTTTGTTATCGTATCGATGATGATCAGATGAATATCGAAATTTCGAGAGGTCGTTCTGATATTTTTGACGTTTTAACGCATTTAACGTTCTTATACAACGAAGCAGATAAAATTAGAAATCATGCATTTGATAATCAAACCTTAACAAAAAGCAGATTATGGGAGATTATCGAAGAAATTGTTTTAACTAAAAAAGAATTATCTCGAAAAGAACGTGAAGTTGCAATCATGCACTTATCTAGCATCTTAGGACGCACGTTTGAAGAAACTCAAGCAACACACGAATACTTTGGTACAACTGATGATCCAGACAAATTTTTCTCTATCATTTATTGGATGGGAATGACAAGTCAGGCGGATCGTATCGGAGTTAAAAAACGTGAAATTACTTTCACATCAACTTTACGCGAATCTATCGGACATCACGTAATTGGGGAAAAATGGGCGAATGAAATCAAACGTCAATTATTCAAGAATGGATTACAAGATAAAAATATTCATATCATCAGTGCTAATATGCACTCGGTATCGAATATGTTGTATGCTTATGATGGATTAAAACGTAAGTATAAAGCTGATTCTGTTGAAATTTACGAAGATTTAAGTGCTGCAAACAATAAATTATTAAGAGCAGAGTTACTTGATTATGTAAAGAAGCAAGGTTTAATTTACATCAAAGATCAATCAGGAACTAACATCGATGTTCAGATTATTGATTTATCAAAAGTAGATCTTAAAAATACAGCTTTCTCTTACGCAAAAGCAAAAGACAACGAAGTAATTATCGTGATGGATTACGCTTTTGGTGAGCAGGCTTTTGAGGCGATGGATGAGTTATTAAAACCATATAAAAAACCAGAAGCAAACTTTAAAATGAATGTGAAATCTGTGTCTATCATGGGTAAAGCAGGAATTTTAGAAGGAGTTAAAGGTGATATTATGATTGCTACTTCTCACGTATTTGAAGGGACAACTGATAATTATTTCTTTGATAATGAATTAACAGCTGAAGATTTTAAAGATTCAGGTTTAGGAGTTTACGAAGGACCAATGATTTCAGTTTTAGGAACTTCTTTACAGAATAAAGATATTTTAGAATATTTTAAAAACTCATCTTTCCAAGCAGTGGGATTAGAAATGGAAGGAGCGCATTACCATAAAGCAATTCAGGTAGCTTCTAAGATTCGTCACCATATTGATAAAGATGTAAAAGTAATGTATGCTTACTATGCTTCTGATAATCCATTAGAAACTGGAAGTACATTAGCATCAGGTGGTTTAGGATTAACAGGAGTTAAACCAACTTACTTGATTACACAAAAGATTTTAGAGAAAATCATCAAATAATTGTATGAAAAATTTTTCCATTCTTGGGTATGGACACATTGGTAAAGTTCATGAACAAGCAATTAGAGAGACAGAAAACGCGAATTTAATTTCGATTATCGATTTTAATTTACCTTCTGATCTTGATGCAGTAACATATTCTACATTAGAAAGCTTCTTACAGGAAGATACCGAAACTGATGTAGTTGTAATTGCGACACCTAATGGTTTGCACCGCGAACATGCTATCCGTTGCCTAAAGGCTGGAAAAAATGTTTTCATCGAAAAACCAATTTCTTTAAACGTTGCTGATGCTGAAGAAATTTTAGCTGTTGCAAACGAAAAAGGTTTACGTGTTTTCTCATCAATGCAATTACGATTTTCGCCAGTAGTACAATACGTAAAAAAGCTAATGGAAAATAAAGCTTTAGGTAAAATACACATGGTGAATGTACATTGTTATTGGAATCGTAATAGAAATTATTACAAATTAAGAGAATGGCACGGAACGGAAGAGATGGATGGTGGAGTTCTTTTCACTCAATTTTCTCACTTTGTGGATATTATTAATTTTTGGTTTGATGAGGTTAAATGCTTGAATTCAAGAAGTTTTAATTTTTCACATGTTGATGTAACTGAATTTGATGATAGTGGATATGTTGATTTTATCGCAGACGAAGCTGTTGGTCATATAACTTATACAACATCTGTATTTAATAAAAATTTCGAATCAAATATTACAATCATTGCTGAGAAAGGAACGATTAAGATAGGTGATCAATACCTAAATCAAATGCTTTACAGCGATCTTAAAAATGTTTGTTGTTCAAATAAAGTTTCTACAGATCAAAAGAACTTTCATCCAGAAGCAATTTTTGAGGTTTCTGATGCATTAAGCCGTAAAAATGAAAGTATCTTAGATGGTGAGTTTGCGGTTGATTTAGTAAGGTTTATTTCATCAGCTACTCAGTTTGCAAACGAAAATAAATTACATCAAAATAACACTTATGAAATTTCACACTCGTAAATGGGTTAAACCGGAAGATTTAAATCCAAATCGTTCGCTTTTTGGAGGAAGATTATTAGCTTGGATTGACGAGGAAGCTGCACTTTACAGCGTTGTACAATTAGAAAATCCACATGTTGTAACCAAGTACATGTCCGAGATTAATTTTATGGCTTCTGCTAAACAAGGAGACATTGTAGAGATTGGAATAGACGTTGTTAAGTTTGGACGAACTTCTTTAATTTTACGTTGCGAAGTGCGTAATATGATGACCAGAGAAACAATTATTACAGTAGAAAATATTACAATGGTAAATTTGGACGAACATGGTCGACCAATTCCTCACGGAAAAACCAAAGTAGAATATGTAAAAGATCGTTTACAAAATAAAATATAAAATGAAAGCCACTCAATTGAGTGGCTTTTTTATTTAATTTTCACTATCAGTAAAAAGTGCTTTTAATTCGTGAGCTTCGCTTGGTTTCATGCGTTTAGCTAAAACTAAACTAAGTTGTTTTCTACGCAATGCGGCATCAAAACGTTCAATTTCTAATTCTGTTTCCGGAACTAAATCTGGTACTTCGACAGGTTTATTATTCTCATCTAATGCAACAAAAGTATAGATAGCATCATTTGTTTTCATGTAGCATTCTTGCTCGTAATTGTAAACAAATACATCTACATAAACTTCCATCGATGTTTTAAATGCACGCGTCACTTTCGATTCTAATTTTACTGTACTTCCAAGTGGAATTGGTTGACTAAATGAAACGTGATTTACACTTGCTGTTACAACTTGTAAGCTTCCTGAATGCATCTTTGCAGATATTGCAGAAATACGATCCATACGCGCTAAAAGTTCTCCACCAAACATATTATTTAATTGATTAGTTTCATTCGGTAGAACCAAATTTGTCATTACCGCTAATGATTCTTTTGCTGTTTTAGATTTTCCCATAAACCTTTATATTGTAGAACAAAGTTCAATATTCTATTTAAAATTTACTAATTAAAGTTCAATTTCATACTAAAAACGATAATTAGAATTGTATAATAACAAAAAGGGTTACAAATTAGTAACCCTTTTTTATATGATTGTAAAATCTATTAATTATGCTCTCTGATCCATGCATCAGGACGTTGCTTATGCAAGTTGTTTAAGTACTTAGAAGCTTGTTCCATATTATCGAAACTATCAAAAGTTACATAATAAAAACGACCTTTCACATACACGATATTCGCATTTTTATAACCTTCACTTTCTAAGAAACGTAACATTCTTGCAGCATCATCTGCTCTTCTTAAAGAAGCAGCGATTACTTGGAATTTTTTAGGATTAGATTCAATTCGGATAATATCTTCCGATTTTTTATCATTTCCTTTTACTGCAGTATTGTTGTTATCTTCTGTTTTAGTAGTTTTTGCAACATCTTTTGTTGTAGAGTTTGAAGATTTAGAATTTAATGAATTAGCATCAACTTTAGAGTTTCTGATAATTGCTTTAACTTCTTTTTCATCTTCATTTAATTGTTTTTCCTCTACAACTGTAATTTCAAAACGTGATAAAACATTCTGTCCAGTAGAATCGGTTTCAGCTGGTAAAGAAACAGAAGTTCCTGCCTGAACGTATTCTAAAGGATTAGATATTGTAGTAGGTAAATTATGAATAACATCTTCTAACTGATCAATTTTTTCAATTTTAGATGCAGAGTTTAATAAGTTGGGTGCTGCTTCTTGAATTGCTGGTAAAACAATACCACTCCATTGGTGATCTACAAATTTTTGTACCGGTTGAGGTGTATTAAAATAAAAATATCCACCAACGATAATCGGAATAATTGACGCAACGGCTAAAAACGATGACCAATTTCTTTTTGATGAGGGTAACACAGCAGCTACTTCAGGGTTGTTTAAGATTAAATTAGGTTTGATAGAACGTAAACCGTATGCATCTGCCAAGAAGTTTTCGGTAGTATGAGGTTTAAAATTTAAAACTCCATCAGCATCATTGTTTAACGTTCCTATATTTTCTAAAACAATTGTTTCTCCGTTGTTTAAACGATAATTCCAATCGTTTACATCTTCTTCAATTTGTGAAGAAGCATTTTCTATACTAATATTTTCTTCTAAAGCGTACTTTTTTTCAAGAAGTCCATCGCTTGTTGTTAAGGATGAATTAAAAGAAACTGCATTATGTGGAGGAATAATAGTTTGTTCCTCTTGGATAATAGTTGCACTTGTAGGGTGCGAAACAAACGCACCAAATTTCGGAACGATTACACAATCGTGCTGAAACATAAGCTGATTAATATAGTTCTCTAACCTCATAACAACGAATTTAACATTTTTTTTTGATTTAATAAGATAAATAATTAAAAATGTGTGTCTTGAATCTAAATAGTTAATTTAAAGAATGAATTCTGAGCAAAGATACATTTTAGCACTGTCATTTATCAAAGGAATTGGAGATAATCGAATATTTTTTCTCGTTAATTTCTTTGGTAGCGCTAAAGCTGTGTGGGAATCTTCTAAAAATGAATTACTTAATATAAGTGGATTTGGGCCTAAATTAGTAAAAGATATTGGGAATGAAAAGTTTTTAGATTTAGCTGATCTCGAAATTGAATTTTGTAAAATTAATAATATCAATATTTTAACCGTTTTTGATGAGCAATATCCTTCTTTGTTAAAACAATGTCCTGATGCGCCAATTGTATTATTTACAAAAGGAAATTTAACATTCGAAAAGTCAAAGAAAATTGCAATAGTTGGTACACGAAAAATGACTAATTACGGTAAACTGTTTATTGAGGAATTAATTGACGGGATTAAAGATTTTGATGTAACAATTGTAAGTGGTTTAGCGTACGGATGTGATATATATTCTCATATACAAGCTTTAAAATTTAACATACCAACATGGGCTGTTTTAGCTCATCATCTCAATAATATTTATCCTCCACAACACAAAAATGTGGCGATAGAAATGTTAGAAAATGGTGGTTGGATATCAGAACAATCTTCAATAAAAGGAGTTTCTCCCAAATATTTTCTGCAACGAAATAGGATTATAGCAGGTCTTTCAGATGTAACAATTATGGTAGAATCTGGTTCGCATGGCGGAAGTTTAGTCACTGCTAAATTTGCAAATGATTATAATCGTGATGTTTTTGCTTTACCCGGCAAATCAACTGATATGTTAAGTAAAGGTTGTAATTATATGATTAAATCACACCAAGCGTATTTGATAGAATCATCTAAAGACTTAGAATATCATCTTAATCTTAGCGATAATCCTAAAAAATCTAACCAGCTAGAAATGTTTATCGAATTGTCGGAAGAGGAACAAAAAATTGTTGATTTCTTAGTTCAAAATGGTAAAACCCACATCGATGCATTGTCAATAAGTTTAGATTTATTGACTTATGAATTGATGCCCGTTTTGTTAGATTTAGAGCTCAAGAATATTCTTCGACCATTGCCTGGTAAGTATTTTGAGCTTTCTCGATGAGAATTACAATTTTTCAATAAAAATATTGTTATAAATAACAGTATTTTTGTTGATTATGAAGAAGTACCTTTTACTAATATTATGTTTTCCATTATTTTCTCTATTCGGGCAAAATACAAATGGAAGATGGTCTGATTTATTCTCTTATTCAAATGTAAAATACATAGAAGAAGTTCAAGGTATTTTATATTGTGCAACCGAAAACGGAATTTTCCTTTTCGATCCTTCAAACCCAGAAAGAGAATGGGTTAAATATAACAAGACGAATGTATTAAGTAATGTTGGTATTTCTGCAATGAATTACGATGCAGCAACCAATACATTAATCATTGGTTACGATAATGGTTCGATTGATTTATTAATCGATGGCGAATCACAAATTGTTTTGGATATTCCTTGGAATAGTTTTTCTGGCGTTAAAAAAATCAATCACATTTTTATTCAAGGCGATGTAGCGATTATTTCGGGCGGATTCGGTATAGCTTCGTATAGTTTATCTGATCGCGAGTTTTTAGAAACTACATTTTTCTATAATAACGGAAATTACATTGCGGTAAACGAATCTGTAATTTTTAACGATCGTGTGTTCTCGGCTACAGATAACGGAATTTTCTCGTATCAACTTGTAAACGGAACAAACTTTCCTAATTTTTATGCTTGGCAACAAGTAGCAGGAACTCAATCCTTGGGTGGTGTAAAATACATGGAGTTATTTAATAATCAGATGTATTTTGCTTCAAATTCAATGTTGTATAAATTAAATTCAGATACACAATTTTCTCAAGTTCAAGCTTTTTCTAATATCAAAGATTTAAAATCGAATCAAAATATTTTAGCAATTGCTCAGTCTTCACAAGTAAGTTTTATGAATACAAATCAGAGTGTAGTTACACATTCAGAAGATTTTTATCAAACAACAGAAGGAGGTGTTCAGATGCAAAAAATGCCATTAAATACAGGAATTTTTTACAATAATAAATACTTCGGAGGAACTACAAATTTTGGTTTAATTGATTTTGATTTATCATACTTAGAAAACGCAGAAGGTTATAAGCCAGATGGTCCTTATAATAATTTATCTTACTCATTAGCGGTTAGCAAACAAAAAGTATGGATCGCTCCAGGTGGAATGAGTGATTTTAATGAACCAACGTTTAATGGAGATGGTTTTTATTATTTTGATAAATTTAAATGGAACCATTTTAAAAGTTCAGAATTATTAAACGCAAAAGATTTTATTAAAATATCAGTCAATCCAAAAGATGACAATAATTTTGTCGCAATTCCATTTGCCGAAGTTCCTCAATGGGGAAGTCAAACAAGAATCGGTATTTTCGAATTCAATCAAAATGGTGAAACTTTTGATTTTAATCACATCACATCACCTTTTGTTTGGTCATATCGTATGGGCGGTGGTTCTTTTGATAAAGACGGAGATTTATATGTAAGTAGTTCTTTTTTAGATGAACCTTCTGGTTGGGAAACTAACCATTATTATCAAAGAAAAGGTCAATCTTGGCGACGTGTAAGATCTAATAAAAATAGACCTTCTACAGCTTTATCGCCAGAAATATCATCTAATTATATTTGGTTCCCAAATGCCAGAACAGGTGGATTAACTGTTTTGGATAAGAATATGACTGAAGTTGTTACGCTTACAAAATCAAACGCTAATTTATATGAAGATGCAGTTTTAACAGTTGCAATTGATCAAAATAATAATGCTTGGATTGGAACTTTATTAGGTTTAACGGTTTTAAATAATGCGGATTCTTCTATTGAATCTGGCAATTACAGAACTGAACCTGTTGTTATTATACAAGATGGTATTCCTGAAGCTTTGTTAACTTCTACGCGTATCAATGATATAAAAGTAGATAAAGCAAACAGAAAATGGATTGCGACAAATGCAGCAGGTGTTTACTATGTATCGGATAATGGGGAACAAACAATTTATAATTTCACTTCAAAAAATTCAGCTTTACCATCTGATACAGTTTATGATATTGAAATTGATGATTCAAACGGAAAAGTTTATTTTGCAACAGAAAAAGGTGTTGTAGTTTTTAACGGTGATGTACAAGATGTAGGAGATAGTTTTAATCAAGTAATTGCATATCCAAATCCAGTTCGTCCTGGTTTTAAAGGAAATGTAATTATTAAAAATATTCCGAATAGAGCATCTGTGAAAATTACTGATATTACAGGAAATTTATTGTACGAAGCCAAAGCAAATGGTGGAATTGTAGAGTGGAATACAAAAAATAGTAAAGGAATTGATGTTGCATCTGGAGTTTATATTGTTTTGATGACAAATGCAGACGGAACACAAACAAAAACTATTAAAATCGCAGTAGTGAGATAATGAAAGTGATCGAAACAAAAGCAATTGTTTTATCAAGTTTAAAATATGGAGATACAAGCTTAATTGTTCGTTGTTATACCGAACAATTAGGCTTGAAATCTTTTATAGCCAAAGGTGTTTTTTCTAAAAAGAAACGCAATACAGCGCTATATTTTCCATTAAATGAAATTGATATTGCGTATTCTCCAAAATCGAACGAACAACAATTGGTATTTTTGAAATCTGCGCAAGCGGCTTATTACTATGAATCGTTGCATTTCCATCCGGTGAAATCAGCCATAGTTTTCTTCTTGGCTGAACTTTTAAATCTGATTTTAAAAGCGGAAGAACATAACAACGATTTGTATCAATTCATCAAACAAAGTTTGATTTTATTTGATGAAAAGAAAGAAGATTTTGCAGATTTCCATTTAGTTTTTTTAATGAATTTGACGCATTTTTTAGGATTTTATCCAAATGATGACAACGAAAAAGCAATTTATTTTGATTTAGAAAATGGCTTTTTTACCGAAAGTAATTCTTCAATCAATATGTTGAATTCGATCGAAACTGAATTATTTAAAAAACTTTTAAATACGCCTTTCGATTTAACAACGAAGAATCATTTCAATCAACAACAGCGTGGTTTATTGCTAGAAATTTTGGTGAAGTATTATCAAATACATACCAACAATTTTAAGAAACCGAATTCATTACAAGTTTTACACGAATTGTTTAGTTGATAAATTAATTAACACTATGATAAATGAAAAATTAAAGGATTTAGCGAAGAAATTTGAAGCTGAACTGTCACATCAAGATATAAAAGTTTCAGGTATTGTCGGAAGATATGTTCGGATTTCAATTTATA
Source organism: Faecalibacter bovis (assembly GCF_017948305.1). Taxonomy (NCBI): domain Bacteria; kingdom Pseudomonadati; phylum Bacteroidota; class Flavobacteriia; order Flavobacteriales; family Weeksellaceae; genus Faecalibacter; species Faecalibacter bovis. The sequence goes on along the minus strand of NZ_CP072842.1, from coordinate 857,678 downwards.
GGTTAAAAATTCCTTACAAAGGATATGAAATTCAGGTGAAATTTGAACTGGGTAACCATAATATTTGTGAAATTAAAACTGCTTTAAATCAAAAATATATTCCTGATTTTGAAATAACTTCAAGAAATCATTTTATAAATTTATTTTTAGGTAAGAAAAATATGTTGATTGTAAAATCAGATGATACTAATTATGAGGAATTTCTTTTACAGTCAACTTTAAATTCAGGATTAGAATCTATAGCAAAAGAAAACTCATTCGAGCCAAACATATATGCTATCAAAGAAAGAAATATTCAACATTTAAATGCTGAATATTCTTTACAACTCAAAGATAAAATTGGATCACTTGAAGCAACTATCAAGTTTTATAAATTAATAATTGATAATCTATAAAATCACATCAAAAATTTCTAACAAAACATTAAAACTTAGAATAAATAAAACTCCATATATTTGCTATACTTTAAAGAATACAACATGAAATTCAATACAAAAGCTATACACGGTGGTCAACACCATGATCCATCTACAGGAGCGGTTATGACTCCAATTTACCAAACATCAACATTTGCACAACGTTCTCCTGGAGACTACAAAGGATACGAATATTCTCGTGGAGCAAATCCTACGCGTTCAGCTTTAGAAAATGCTTTAGCATCAATCGAAGGTGGAGTTGCAGGTTTTGCATTTGGTTCTGGTTTAGCAGCAATCGATGGTGTTTTAAAATTATTCAAACCTGGTGATGAAATCATCGCAATGGATGATTTATACGGAGGATCTTACCGTTTATTTACACGTGTTTATGAGAAATTCGGATTAAAATTCCATTTCGTAGATATGACAGATGTGGATGCTACAGTAGCTTTAATTAACGATAATACAAAAATGGTTTGGATTGAAACACCAACAAATCCATTAATGAAGGTTGTTGATATTAAAGCAATCAACGATGCAGCGAAAGCAAAAAAAGCAGACGTTTTAGTTGCGGTTGATAACACATTTGCTTCTCCATATTTACAACGTCCGATCGAATTAGGAGCGGATATCGTGATGCACTCGGCTACTAAATATTTAGGAGGTCACTCGGATTTAGTTGCTGGAGCTATTATCGTTAATTCTGATCAATTAGCGACTGATGTTCACTTCAATTTATTTGCAACTGGTGGAATTTTAGGACCACAAGATTCGTACTTAGTTTTACGTGGAATCAAAACGTTAGCAGTTCGTATGGATCGTCACTGTTCTAATGGAATGAAGGTAGCTCGTTTCTTAGAAGCGCATCCAAAAGTTGCTCACACATATTACCCAGGTTTAGAGAATCATCCACAACACGAAATTGCGAAAAAGCAAATGAAAGATTTCGGTGGAATGGTAACATTTACGTTAACTTCTGGTAAAAAAGAAGATGCTTTCAAATTATTAGAAAACTTAAAAGTTTTCACGTTAGCTGAATCTTTAGGTGGAGTTGAGTCTTTAGCGAATCACCCAGCTACAATGACTCACGCGTCTATTCCAGCTGAAAAACGTGCTGAAATTGGTATTACAGATGACTTAATTCGTTTATCTGTTGGTATCGAAGACATCGACGATTTATTAGCAGATTTAGAACAAGTTTTAAATTTAATCTAATCGATTAATTACAATTTTTCTTCAATCCCGAATCATTTGATTTGGGATTTTTTTATGAAATTATAGTAATATTAATTTAAAGTTTGTTCAAAAATCTAAAAAACAATTAATTTTGATAGTATGGGAATTATAGAAAATATTGGTGGAATTATCATTCTGATTGTATTTGTTTTAATCTTTAGATTATTCATAAAACGTTATGATAAAATTTTTAAAAATTCAGAAAAAATAGAAGATTTAGAACGACAAAATAATCAGTTGTTAGAAGAAATTAGAGAAATTAAAGAACTGTTGAAAAATAAATATTAGATGAGGTTTCTAATTTTATTTTTACTTTCAATATTCACATTTGCACAAACCAATGATACCATTAACCTGAATGAATTTCAGTTGATGGATTATTCTAAATACAAGCAATTTAGACCAAAATATGAAAAGGTTATTCGATTAACGGATCATACAACGTATGGAATTAAAGTGTTTTCTACATTGCATTTGCCTGATGAAGATGAAATTGAAATTGTCGCAATTGAAATTCTATTCGAATCCAAAATCAAGAAGAAAAATTATTGCAACGAATACTATTATTTCAAACCAATTATTCTAGAAAATAAGAATTTTAATATGAGTTTGATTGATGATAAATGGTTTGAAGTGAATAAAGATTATGCAGGAAAATATATCTTTCCAGTTCATTTGAAAATAAATCTAAAACAAGTTCAAAACTTCTTGATTGGATATGAAACGCATTACGAAAATCCGTTTTGTCCAGAAGGAAATGGGTATTTCGATTTGATTGAAACTAAATCAACTTCCACTTTGTTTTATGGTGTAAACGAACAATTATTGGAACAAAATTCTTTAAAAAATCACGCGATTAATTATCGTTTGTATTATAGATAGATTCTTCAATTCAATTTGCTTTCGCTTATTTTTGAATAACTTATTAGATCATAAAATGGCCTATAAATCTATGACGTGAAGAAAATAAATTGAGTGTAGGAATAGAACGAATTAGTGAACGATAGTGAATCATTTAATTCATTCCCGAAATGAAATTTATTTTTAGTCAAATAGATTTAAAGCCTTGATTTTTTTGATTCGTTTTTTCATCAAGAAAAAAATGAATATTAAGCTTAAATAAATACATTTATGAAAATAAAATTGTATTGTTAAATGTCTGATTTTCCGATAAGTTGAGAGTGGTAAGCTATCAAATTAAATTACTTCCAAAGTAATTGTAACTCGACTTGATATTCTCCTTGATAAGGCTTTTTATCCGTAGGTTTTTCAGAAATAGAGAAATTATAATTTCCTTTCGCAGGTAAGTCGAAAATTAAGGTTTTACCAAAAGGTCCACCTTTAATTGAATCAACAGGTCCTTTGATATGATTGATTCGAATATTCGCTAACGTATCGGCCGCAGAAAGTTTAATCGCAACCTTTTTTGCAGTATCAGAATTGAATACAAAAGTATTCGTTTGACCAGCTTTTTTAGTTACTGTTTGTTTAGCTTTAGCATACGTAATTTTTAAAGTATCTCGTGTATTATCTTTGCTAAAAGGAACAATTTTATCTACATTCGAAATAGCTTTTTCAATCTTCTTTTGTTGCTGAACTTTAGCTACTTGTTTCGCAGGTTTTGTTTCAGTTTCATCTTGATCATCACGAATTTTTTCTTCAACTTTAATCTTTAACAAATTAGCATAGGCAGAATCCACACCTTTTTTAGCAGGGTAAATTTTGGGCGTAGCATTTTGTTCACAACTTGTTAGTGTAAAAGATGTAAAAAGCGATAAGACGATAAATTGAAAAATTTTCATGCGATAGATTGAATTGTAAATGTAGTTAATTACCTTTTTTTCTGGAAAAAAGATTTCATGATTTCGCCACATTCATCTTCTAATAATCCAGAAATTACTTCAGTTTTTGGATGTAGTTCACCAATCTTAGCTTTAAAACCACGTTTTGGATCAGAAGCGCCATAAACAACCTTAGAAATTTGGCTCCAATACAAAGCTCCACCGCACATGACGCAAGGTTCTAAAGTAACATAAAGTGTACAATTTTGTAAGTATTTCCCACCTAAATAATTAGCAGCAGATGTTATGGCTTGCATTTCGGCATGTGCCGTAACGTCAATCAATGTTTCAGTTAAATTATGCGCTTTAGCAATAATTTTATTGTTACTTACGATTACAGCTCCGACCGGAATTTCATCGCGTTCATAAGCATTTGCGGCTTCATTTAAAGCAATTCGCATAAAATATTCGTCTGAAAATAATTCTGCCATTTAGTTAAATTTTAAACAAAGGTAAAGAAATTCATATCATCAATAATTAGAAACTAATAAACACTTACATTTGTTTCTATAAACAGAAATAAATCTGTTTAAAGTCTTAAAATGAATCAAACAAAGTATATATTTTCTGCGGTTACAGCCTATTTTATTTGGGGATTTTTTAGTTTTGGATTAAAACCAATAGCGCATTATCCTTCGTTAGATATTTTGTTTTATCGTTTGTTTATCAGCGTATTCTTTTTGTTAATTATCAATATTGTATTTAGAAGAAATAAGATTGTATCGGATTGGAATTTATTTAAATCTTTAGCTAAAAAAGAACAGAAAAAATTATTGAGTTTAATAGTTGGTGGCTCAATTATTTTAATGGCAAATTGGTTAGTTTTTATAATCGTAATGAATCATGTGAGTGTTCAAGCAGCATCTCTATCATATTTAGTTTGTCCCATTATTACAACTGTTTTAGCATTTTTTATATTGAAAGATAAACTAACAAAGGTAAAATGGTTTGCAGTTGGTATCAGTATTTTAGCGTGTGGAATATTATCTATTGGGCATTTTACGGATTTAATGTATAGTCTTTTCGTTGCAATTGCATTTGCTTGTTACATATTAATTCAGAGAAGTTTAAACCGTTTTGATAGTTTTAATTTATTAATGATTCAGCTTTCGGTTGTTGCAGTTTTAATGCTGCCTATGGTTTTCCTATATGCAAGTCCAATTCCTACAGAAACAATATTCTATCAATGTATCATGGCGGTTGTAATTTTGTTCACAATTATCCCAATGTTCTTAAATAATTTCGCATTAAAAGGCATCAATTCATCAACGGTTGGAATTTTAATTTATCTAAATCCAATTATGAATTTTGTGTTAGCAATTGTTTATTACAAAGAGAAAGTTACCACGCTACAAATTTCTGGATATGCATTAATTTTAATTGCGATTTTAGTTTTTAATTCTCAAATAATATTTAAAAATAGAAGCATAAAAAAATCCGAAGGCTAGCCTTCGGATTTTTCATTTTTTTAAACTTATTTATTAATTATAAGCAATGAAATTTGGTCCAATTCCTGTTGAAAATTGTCCTAATAAATTGCCTGCTAAGCTGTAATATTTAACTTCTCCGTTTGATGCAAAATCTTTAGCATCTCCAATATAAATTGCTCCATTATGGATGTTGAATGCATAGATATAAGTAGCATCAAATGCGAATAAAGCATTTTGTGGTAACGTATTATCTTGTAATGCTAAACGATAAACTTGGTTGTTTAAAGTATAAAAGATTTGATTATTTTCTTCAACTAAAAAACGAGGATTTTGACCATCAGCAAAATTAATAGTTTGTGTAACAGAGTTTGTATTTAAGTTAATTTTAACCAATTTTCCAGCAGATGGAGTTCCACCCCAAGTAATTCCAGAACATAAAACATAAACAATTCCATTTTCTTCAACCATAGCAGAAGGTACATCACCAACTGTAATGTTTTCTAAAGTGTTTGTAGCTAAATTGTAGATAGAAACAGAATTTCCATTGCTCCAACCACCAGAGTGCGCTATAACAAGTTTATTATTTTCGATTAAAATTTGATCAGGACCTTCTTTTACGTCAATTTTTTTCTCAAAAGCTAAATCAGAACGTCTAAAAACTGAAATAAAATCGTCATCTGGATTAGTAGAATCTCCCCAGTTTGTAACATATATTTTATTGTCGTCTGCGGCGATATAACGCGGATTATTTAAGTTTGCTGTAATTGTACCTTTTGATTCGAAAGTTGTAGCATGAACAACTTCTATTTTATTAGATAAATTCACTACTATATATCCGTCGTTATCTTCGAAAAGAATACTAGTTGCAACATTACCTAAATTTAATGTTGGATTAACAGTTTTAAATAAATTCTGAGTTGCAGCTCCATTTTTAAAGAAAGTAACTTCAGCATTATTGCTACCCATTGCACCCTCATTTAGTACAAAAATTCCGTCTTTGTAAGATCCATTTTGTTCGATAGGGTTGTTATTATCATCATCTGATGAACATGATTGTAAAGTAAAACTCGTCGCAAGTAAAGCAAAAAGTAAAGTTTTGATATTTTTCATGTGTTTATAGTTTTATGTTTAATGAAATTAGATAATTGATTCCTGGCATCCATCGATTGGCAACACTTTGATATTGCTGATCGAATAGATTATTAATATTAAAATTTGCTCCAAAATTGGAGTTGATTTGATAGCCTAATCCTAAATTAGTAGTCCAATAACTAGGAATTGTTGCTTGATTATCGGTTTGGATAAAAACTTTGTCTACCCAACGATTTTGCATAAATACATTCCAAGATTTATAATTGTAATTAACATTAAAATTGAACTGATGTTTCGGAACGTAAATCAATGTTTTATCAGTTTCCTGATTAATCGATTCAGTGTATGAATATAGAGTTCTGAATGAAAGATTATTCCATTTATAATCAGCTATTATTTCTGATCCATAAGTTTTTACATGATTTTGATTCACTGGTCGCCAAAACGAACTTCCAGAAGTAGGAATCCATTGGATCATATCTTTTATATCATTGTAAAAAAGATTCGTTTGAATTTTTAGATTTTTAAAATTAAAATCATTTCCTAATTCAAATTGAAGAGCGTTTTCTGCTTTTAAATCGGGATTACCACCAGTTTCCCAAAATAAATCATTGAAAGTTGGAACACGATAATTCTTTGAAAAATTGAATCGAATTTCGTAGAAATCCATAGGTTTATAATTGGCTCCGAAAGCGTAGATTAAAGGAACATTGTAAACCGATGAAAAATCCTGACGAATACTAGCTTCGTATTGTATTTTATCGGAAATAATATGTTTATAAATTAATCCAAAACCTGTGGTATTTCGGTCAGATGCACTAAGATTTGTTCCGTTACCTTTGCTGTAAATATTTTCAGCAAAACCACTAATAGTTTGGTTTGGCTTCAATTTATAATTCAGATAATATTTTGCAATCCAGTTATTGACTTCTAAATCTTGTGTTGTAGACGAATTTATATTCGGATAATATTGATTTGATTCGTGTAAGTAAGAAATTTTTAAATCTGAATTCCAACGATTTTTATTCAAAATCCATTGTCCCATTACACGATAATCCTGATTTTCGTACATCGTAGGAGTTTCGTAAATATCAGTTAAACTGAATTCACGCTTACCAAAATTAAATTGTGTAAATAATCGGATTTCGTGGTCAGTTAATTTAGTACCAATATTAGCATCAATGGTATTAAAATAGTATTTACCGTTTCGATTTCTTTCTAAATAATTTTCAATTTCATAATCATTATCGGACTGAAATCTGGCGTAGCCAATATTTGTAGCAATATTGTTTTTAGCATAATGTAAACGATAATTCAGGTTGTAAGAATCAAAACTTCCATACCCTAAATCTATGTTTTGAGTTAGTTGATCGTTGTACTTTAAATGATCTAATAAATGCACTGCGCCACCAATACTACCTGTACCATAAGCAATACTTCCTCCGCCTGGTTTTACAAGAATTTCATCATAGGATTTTGAATTGATCGTATTAAAATCAGTTTGTCCGTTGATGGATGAATTAATATTAATCCCATTCCAAACAACTGCGGTTTGCGATGCTGTTGTTCCACGAAATGACGGTGAAGAAACCATTCCAACTCCATTTTCTTTAAAATAGATTGGTGATTCAAATTGCAGCAAATTACTCAACGAAGGTTGATTCTTTTTAAGAATACTATCATTAAGAATAATTTGCGATTGACTTTTATAATGATGATTTAAAAAAGGATCATTTATTAAAACTTCATCCAATTGTACAGCATCATTTTGTCCAAGCGCATAGCCAGAAATTAAGGCAACTAAAATGAATTGTTTTTTCATAATTATTTTACACCTTTTCTCCCGAAAGTGATTAAAATTTAAGGTTTATTTATGGCAGGTTTCCTGACTTGTTTTATTCTTTTTGGCCTTCCCATTTTTGTTAAAAAAACAGTGGCAAGAAGTGAAAAGAACTTTTATAAAACTTTACAGTTGCGGGGACAGTTTTGGATTTACACCAAATTCCCTTTTAACTCCTTTAGAGCACCATATGAGTCCAAAGGTAGATAAAATTTTGGATAATGAGCTATGATGTATTGAATTATGAATGAAATAAACAAGGTTTAAACATGAAAAATATCGTTGCTTTAGTCTATTTCAGATATAAATCAAATATTTCCTAACTTTTTTATTACATTTGCTTTAGGAAAAAATATAGTAACGAAATCAAAACACAATGGCTATAAAAACTTTTAGAGAAGTAATTGCCGAGGCAATGAGTGAGGAAATGCGTCGCGATGAATCTGTTTACTTAATGGGAGAGGAGGTTGCTGAATACAACGGTGCCTATAAAGCTTCTAAAGGTATGTTAGATGAATTCGGACCTAAACGTGTTATTGATACTCCAATTGCAGAATCTGGTTTTACAGGAATTGCAGTGGGTTCTACTTTAACAGGATGTCGTCCAATCGTAGAGTATATGACATTCAACTTTTCATTAGTTGCAATCGACCAAATCGTAAATAACGCAGCAAAAATATTACAAATGTCTGGTGGACAATGGAATTGCCCTATCGTATTCCGTGGACCAACAGCATCAGCAGGACAATTAGGTGCTACGCACTCTCAGGCTTTTGAAAATTGGTATGCAAATGTACCAGGTTTAAAAGTTGTTGTTCCTTCAAACCCATACGATGCAAAAGGATTATTAAAATCTGCAATTCGTGATAACGATCCAGTAATTTTTATGGAATCGGAGCAGATGTATGGTGATAAAATGGAAATTCCAGAAGAAGAATACTTAATTCCAATCGGTAAAGCAGATATCAAACGTGAAGGTAAAGATGTAACAATCGTATCTTTTGGTAAGATTATGAAACAAGCTTTAATGGCTGCTGAAGAGTTAGCTAAAGAAGGAATTGAAGCAGAAGTAATCGATATTCGTACAGTTCGTCCGATGGATTATGATACTATTATCGCTTCTGTTAAGAAAACAAATCGTTTAGTAATTTTAGAAGAAGCTTGGCCATTTGCTTCAGTTTCTACAGAAATTGCTTACATGGTACAACAAAAAGCATTTGATTATTTAGATGCTCCAGTAAAACGTATCACAACAAAAGATACTTCTGCGCCTTACGCACCAAACTTATTCCAAGAATGGTTCCCTCAAGCAAAAGAAGTTGTTTCAGCTGTTAAGGCAGTTATGTACAAATCTTAATAAAACATTATTTTTATCATAAATAATATTCAAGTCTAGCATAAATTTTGCTAGACTTTCTTATTTAAACTTTTTAACAAAAATGTCAAATAAAGGACTCTTTACCGCATTCTTAACAATACTCTCTATTGTAAGTTTTGCCCAAGTTAAGATTCAAGGGAAAGTCTTAGATGCAGTTTCAGGTAAACCAATTTCGTATGCAGATATACGATTACCAGAACTAAAAGTAGGAACAACAACTAATTCGGATGGTTCGTTTTATATCGAATCGGTTACCACGACTAATAAATTATCGATCACAAAATCAGGTTATGTAAATTATGATTATGAAATCGTAGATTTTATTGATTTTAGTTTTATTGCCGAATTAGATCCTAAAACAGAAGATCAATCGGATGATTTTATAGATGATTCTGGTGATGGAATTACGCTTCAAAGTGCAACTATAACTGGGAAGAAAAAGCAACGTCTTAAAAAGAAAGAAAATCCTGCATATGCGATTTTAAGAGAAGTTTGGGCAAGAAGAAAAACGAATGGATTAAAAATGGTGCCTCAATATTCGTATAACGAATATGAGAAACTTCAATTCGATATCAGTAACATTGATTCTTCTTTCATGAAGAAAAAAATCTTCAAAGGATTTGAGTTTGTTTTTGAGAAAATTGATACTTCTTCAATTAACGGAAAAACTTATTTACCAGCTTTCTTAAACGAATCTATTTATAAAGTTGAGGGAATTAATAATCCTAAATCCCAAGAAAGGAAAGAATTAAAAGCAAATAAAACTTCAGGTTTTGAGAATAATGAAGTAGTTGCTGCGACGGTAAAAAATTTGTTCAAAGACATTAATATTTATGATAATCGATTAAACTTTATAAACATAAAATTTGTTTCGCCAATTGCAACAGATGGTTTTGCAGTTTATGATTATGAGTTAAAAGACACCATTAATATTGACGGAATAGAAACTTACAGAATTAAGTATTTTCCTCGTCGTGAAGGTGAATTAACTTTCAAAGGAGATATGTACATCTCAAAAGATTCCTATGCAGTAAAATCTATTGATTTAGAAACAACAAAGGATATGAATGTAAACTTTGTTCGTAATATTTTTATGCAATTAGATTATGACGTTGCAAACGATTCAGTCTTTTATCCAAAGAAAGAATATGCGATGTTGGATATGACTATTTTATCGAAAAAAGAAAATTCTAAAGGTATTTTTGCTCATAAAACGGTTAACTATTATAACTATGATTTTGAAACTCGTCAGCCTGAATCATATTATTCAGAGCGTATAGATCCTGCATTATCAGCAGTAAATGTTCAGACAAATGATTATTGGGAAAAAAATCGTCCAGAAGCTTTAACCAAAGATCAGGAAGGAATTTATGAGACTTTAGATCAGTTGAATGAAGTACCGAAATTTAATAGATTTGTTAAGACAATCGAAGTTTTAGGATCAGGATATTATCGCGTAGGAAATATTGATATCGGAAATTTATACTCCTCTTTTGGATATAATAAAATAGAAGGTGTTCGATTAAGAGCTGGTGCGAGAACTTATTTTTCTCAGAACGACATGTGGCGTGCACAAGGTTTCTTGGCTTATGGTTTTGATGATGATAAATTTAAATACGGAGCAGATGTTCGTTACATGTTCAATAAATTTAATCGTTTTCAAATCGGAGCTGGAACAAAACGAGATGTAGAACAATTGGCGGCTCAATTAACATCTTCGGATGGAATTATGACACGCAGTTTCGCTTCATCTTCGATTATTAATCAAGGAGATAATTTCTATTTAAGTTCTAATAATCTAACCAATGTTTACACTTCTATAGAACCTTGGAAAAATGTTGTTTTCCGTTTAGATGGAAATTATCAGCGTATTAAATCCGCATCCAGAGAACATTTTTCTATTGCTTATGATAAAGACGGAAAAGTTCAAGAAAATTTAACTAATTCATCCGTTAGCTTTTCTGTAATTGCAAAACCAGGAGCTAAATATTCTCAGTACGGAATAGATCGTGTAGAAATGTCAACCCTTGCGCCAACTTTAATGTTACGTTATACAAAAGGATTAAAAGGTGTAATAGATTCTGATTTCGAATACGATAAAATTCAATTTTTATATACTCAACCAATTTTAATTGGTTCTTTAGGACGTTCTTTAATGACTGTTGAAGCCGGGAAAACTTTCCAAGGTGTTCCATTATCTTTATTAAGTGCGATTCCAGGTAACGAAAGTTACGGACAAGTTTATGGTACATTTTCTCAGTTAGATTATTATGAATTTGTAACGGATGAATATGTAACAATGAATTGGGAACATCATTTTAATGGATGGATTTTAAACAAAATTCCATTAATTAAAGAATTAAAATTAAGAGAGGTTGGTTTTTTAAGAGCAGCTTACGGAGATATTTCTGATAAGAGTAAAGCAATAAATCGATCAACAATTAATTATACAGCTCCAAATCAACAAATCTATTACGAATACGGCTTTGGAATCGAAAATATTGGTTGGGGAAACATCCGTCCAATTCGATTTGATTTTAATTGGCGTGGAAATTATAATAATTTGCCAGATGTTCGTAAATTTGGGGTGACTTTAGGATTACAATGGGACTTCTAAAGTATTTTAAATTAAATAATAATAAATTAAAAATAAGCGAAAATGACTTTTGACGCGATTATTGAAATCCCAAGAGGATCTCGTAACAAATACGAAATGGATCACGAAACAGGAAGAATCCGTTTTGACCGTGTATTATACTCTCCAATGCAATACCCAGCAGATTACGGATTTGTAGAGAATACTTTAGCATTAGATGGTGATCCAATTGATGTTTTAGTTTTCTTAACTGAGCCAACTGTTCCTGGATGTGTTATCGAGGTTAAAACTATCGGTGTATTAAACATGTCTGACGACAAAGGTCGTGACGAAAAATTAATTTGTGTACCAGTTGCTGATCCAACTTGGAACAAATTAGAGGATATTACTGATATGAACGATCACACTTTAAAAGCTGTTGAGCATTTCTTTAAAGTATACAAAGATTTAGAAAACAAAACTTGTCAAGTAGACGGTTTTGGTGATAAAGCACAAGCGGAAAAATTATTCCACGAAGCTGTTGAGCGTTTCAAAACAGAAGGAGGTCACTAAGATTTTCTTTAAACATATAGTAAGCCACCCATTGGGTGGCTTTTTTTATTTTGAAATGTTTACCTTTATGTTACACTAAAATGAAAAAACATGAAGAAATTTTTTACTGCTTCCTTGGCATTAATTGGGGCAATTGTATTTGGTCAATTTACAACTCCAAATACAGGACAAACTTATACAATTGATCAATTAGACGCTTTAACAGATGTTATAAATTTTGACGAATCATCACAGAAATATATCTTATCAGAGAATTTAACTATTAGTGAAACAGATTCTTTTGTTGCAAATACAGATTTTGTATTGGCTATAGCAGATGGTAAATTGATAACTATTGCAGGAACTATTAATGTTAATGCACCTAATTTAGTACATTTTACTTCCACAGATCCAGGAACTGTTTACTTTAATGGATTAAGATTAGAAGACGGATCAACGGGGAATTTCAACAATTTTAAAATGACTTACGGAGGAGGAATTCGAGTTTTAGGCGAGAATTTCTTTATGGATAATTCGGAAGTTTCTTATCAAAATTCTGGTATTTCATCAGGTGCTGCGATAAATTTCTCAAGAGGAAATCCAACGATTCAAAATTCAAGATTCGAGCAAAATATTACGCCAGCTGTTGCTTCTGGAGCCAACCAATCGGTAGCTTTAACATACATCAATAATTATTTATCACATAATAATTTGTCTAATTCTAATCGCCCTCAAATTAATATGGGGCCAAGTGGAAATGATGCAATTACTACAATTTCAGGTAACACAATTATTGGTGATAGAACTATGACGCGTGTAGGTGGTGTTTCAGTTTCAAGTATGTTAGGTGTTAATAACGAATTTTTAATTGAAAATAATATCATTAAAGATAATCGATACGGAATAACAACTACTGGTGGAAATACAAAAGGAAATATCATCAATAATCAAATTATAGATAATAATACGGAACCTGTTCCAGCGAATGGAGGAAGTGGTATTAATATTTATTTAGCTCAGAATCGTGAAGGTTATGTTATTAACATTTTACAAAATGAAATTAAAGGTAATCTTTGGGGTATAACAAGTATTGGTGATGGAGCATTCATAAATTTAGGAAATGCTGAAGATGGAGGATATAATGTGTTTGAAAATAATGGGAATGAAGGTGTAACATATGCTTTGTACAATAATTCTCCAAATCCTATTTCAGCTCAAGGAAATTGTTGGGATCCAATTTTAACAAATGAGCGAGTAGAAGAAATAATTGTACATTACAATGATGATTCAACTTTAGGATTAGTAGATTATTCTAATTATGTCTGCTTATTAAATACATCAGATGTTAAATTAGATAAAGGTCTTTTATACCCTAATCCAAATAATGGAAATTTTGTATTTGATTCTAAAATTAAAGATCAATACACCATTTATAATGTATCGGGAAAATTAGTAGCAAAAGGAAATATAGAAGTTGGAAAAAATAACATAAAAACTAATTTATTAAAAGGATTATATGTGCTAAAGACATCTACTAGTTCTTTCAAAATATTAATCAAATAGATTATTTTTATTAAAATTAATTCGACATATATAAAAGAGTGAATTTTAAAAAGCCATCCGTTTCGGATGGCTTTTTTTATTGATAGAAAATTAATTGTAATCTTAATTTAATTGATTTTTAGCTTATAATATATTGTTTAATAACACGTTAAGTATTTAAACAATAATATGAAAACAAAATATTTATTAATCTTTTTTGCATTATTTGCATTATTGTCCTGTGACAATAATGACGACAATAATCGAAACACTGATACGATTGAAATTCCGGATGAGGTTAACATGGATTTGTTAATGGGAACTTGGGATTTTAGGGGTGAAGGGATATATGATGATTTTTTTCCAGGATATCATAATATCGTTGTTTCAGAAGTAGGGTTAGAGTGTGTATATCAAGGATATCTAAAATTCAATCCATCTGATAATACATTTACGCAGGTAAGTTATAATTATAATGGTTATGATAATAGTTGTTCTCCTAAATACTATACGGGAACTTTTTCAGTAAGCGGTAAGACATTTACTTTAAATTTTATAAGATACGGACAAGCGGTTTCTGTTACATATCAAGTTAAACGTTTATATCAAAACAAATTAGAAATCATACAACCGTCTTGGAGTGAGGAAAATAGAAGTTCATTAAATGTTACTTATTATGAAAGATAAATTACAAATACTATTTATATTATTGGGAATATTAGGATTGTATTCTTGTAATAACGATGATGATAGCAATTCGAATTCGAACTCCAATTATTTAGAAGGAATATGGCAATGGGAAAATGTAGGTACCTATAAATTTGAGAATGACGTACTGATTGATTCAACCATAGAAGCCTTTACATTACCTAATCGTCAGGCGTGTATGAAACAGAAAAAAATTCAATTTACTTCAGACGATTTTTTAGAAAATCATTTGATCCATTATAATAATGGTTGTGAATTTAGAACGATGAAATTCCCATACGAATTTGATGATGGCGAATTTAGAATCAATACAGAGGAGTATAAAAGAAAATTCTTTTACAAGAAAATTTCAAATACAGAAATGAAAGTATATTACTATAAGATGTATATGCCAAATGGTCAAGTATGGTATGATTATGAGACTTATAAAAGAATAAATTAATCATTAAAATCCACTTTTTAAAGGTGGATTTTTTATTTGAAATAATGGCAAATATGAGAATTATAGCTAAGTTTAGTATAGAATTTTAATACATGAAGATTATACCAATACTTGCTTTTACGATTTTATCAACATTATCGTTAAAAGCGCAATCAAATCAGTTGATTTTAGAACAAATCAATACAGAAGTTTCTAATCATTCAGAAGCTTATTATTTATTACAAAAAGCAACTGAAAATATTGGTCATCGAGCAACAGGGACGAAAAATGGAGTAGAAGCAGAAGAATTTGCTGCGGATATTTTACAATCATTTGGTTATGATGTTTCTTTCCAAGAATTTAATTTTAATGGTTGGAATAGAAATAGTTTGACCTTAGAAATTAATGGAAAAAAGATTGAAGCTGTTGCACTAGCACATTCACCCGAAATTGCTAAAATTAACTCAACATTAATTGATTTAGGAAATGGTTTAGAGGATGATTATAAACAATTAGGAAAAGAAGTTGAAGGTAAAATTGTTTTTGCAGCTTTAGGTTTGAATGAAGGGACGCCAAAAGAAGTGAAAAATTTACATCGTTCTGAGAAAACAGCTTTGGCTATAAAATATGGAGCAAAAGGTATAATCTTATATAATAACGCAAAAGGTGGAGTCCTTTTAACAGGAACTGCTTCGGTAACTGGAGATTTAATTGATATTCCTGCAGTTAATATTTCTTACGAAGATGGAATGTTGATTAAACAAGCTCTGAAATCAAATATCATTGCGGGTCAAATTGATATGAAGAATGATGTTGGCCCAATGAAAGGTCGAAATATAATTGCTCGTCGATTAGGTCAAGCTATTCCAGAGGAAAAAATTGTACTTGGTGGGCATTTGGATAGTTGGGATTTAGCTACGGGAGCCATAGATAATGGAGTTGGTAGTTTCTCTATTATTGATGTAGCCCGAACATTTCAGAAATTAAATATAGAAAATAACAGAACAATAGAATTTGTTCTTTTCATGGGCGAAGAGATAGGTTTATTAGGATCTAAACATTATGTAGATGAGGCGATTAAAGATGGATCTATCAAACAGATAAAAGCCATGTCGAATATGGATATGACAACAAATCCAAAAGCGTATTTTTCATCAACAAATTCCAGTTTATCATTTTTAAATGAAATTGCAAAAGATGTTAAAAATTATATTTCAGATTTTAAAGAAACAGCATCCGTTAATGTAGGATTACATTCAGATCATCAACCGTTTATGTTACAAGGAATTCCAATTATTGGATTAACAGAAAGTAAATTTAAAAAAGGTGCTTTAAATTGTTATCATGCAAATTGTGATTCTTTTGAATTTGTGGAAGAACAAGGTTTAAAAAATAACGTAGTATTAGAAACGTATTTGTTGTATAGATTAAGTAATGTAAAGAATTTTCCTTCGAAAAGATGGACAGATAATGAAATTCAAAAACAATTAATTGATGCAAATTTAGAAACTCCATTACGTATTTCAGGCGATTGGAGATGGAAATAAAAATAAAAAAAATCCACCAATTGGTGGATTTTTTTTATATCATTATTTTTCTTTCAATTTTACTGTAAAGTGTCTTAAAATATCTGCTTCCCAAGTAATTTCGTAACCTTTAGAAATTTCTTCGCGTCTATCAAAAATATTTTTTAACGCTACCGCGATGTAATCCATATGACTTTGAAAATAAGTTCTTCTAGGAATTGCTAAACGCAATAATTCTAATTTTGGATAACGATTTTCTCTAGTTTCAGGATCACGATCGGCCAAGATTGTTCCAATTTCTACACCTCGTACTCCAGCTTCTTTGTACAACTCGATTCCTAAAGTTTGTGCAGGAAATTCTTCGCGTGGTACATTAGGTAAAAATTTTACCGCATCTATAAAAATTGCATGTCCACCAATAGGTTGTTGAATCGGAATTCCGTATTCAATCAATTTATTTCCAAGGTATTCAACTTGTGAAATTCGAGATTTTAAGTACGGATATTCTGTTGCTTCATCTAAACCTTGTGCTAAAGCTGCTAAATCACGTCCAGCTAAACCACCATAACTTAAATAACCTTCGTAAATAATTCCGAAATTACCACATATTTTATATAGCTCTTCATTATTAAGTGCTATAAAACCTCCGATATTTACCAATCCATCTTTTTTAGACGACATTGTCATACCATCACCAAGATCAAATACTATTTTAGAAATTTCTTTGATCGTATGATTTTTAAATTCTTCTTCCCTTTCTTTGATGAAATATGCATTTTCTGCAAAACGAGCAGAATCAAAGAAAATCGGAATACCATATTTGTCTGATAAAGCTTTTACTTTTCTAATGTTTTCTACAGAAACGGGCTGGCCACCTGATGAATTACAAGTGATTGTGATTAAAGTAAATGGAATATTTTCTTTTCCATGTTCCTTATATACTTTTTCAAGTTTATCTAAATCGATATTTCCTTTAAATGGATGAATTAATTCGCTATCAAAAGCTTCGTCAATTGTACAATCTATGGCATGTGCTTTTCTAAATTCTATATGACCTTTAGTTGTATCAAAATGCGAATTTCCAGGAATTACATTTCCTTCTTTAACTAAAGCTGAAAATAATACATTTTCTGCTGCACGACCTTGATGTGTAGGCAAAACGTATTCGTATCCAGTAATTTTATTTACTGTTGCTTTTAATTTTTGGAAAGATTGTGAACCAGCATAGCTTTCGTCACCTGTCATCATTGCTCCCCATTGTTTATCAGACATTGCTCCAGTTCCTGAATCTGTCAATAAATCAACAAAAACTTTTTGGCTTTCTAAGTTGAATAAGTTATAATCTTTTTCCTTAATCCATTGTTCACGTTCCTCACGTGTAGATTGGTAAATTTCTTCGACCATTTTTATTCGAAACGGTTCAGCGAAAGGTAGTTCCATTTTATTGTTTGTTTTGCGTTATATTTTAAAGATAACGATGATTTTTAACAAAAATTGAATGCAACAAAAAAATCCTTCACAAATTAATGTGAAGGATTAAATTTTATTCTAATAATTAGTCAATTACCGGAACTGGTCTTTTGTTTTCATTGATTGCTACTAATGTAAAAGTTCCTGTAATCGCTTTTTCGCGACCATCACGGTACATACTTTCAATAAAAACATCAATCTGAACGTCCAAACTTGTACGTCCTACTCTTGTAACTTTTCCTACGAATTCAACTAAAGTTCCTGCAGGAATTGAGTGTTTAAAATCGATTTTGTCACTACTTACCGTTACAATAGGTTTGCGACAAAAACGTGTAGCTGTCATAAAAGCAATTTCGTCCATTAAATACATTACTGCACCACCAAACATTGTTTTGTGATGGTTTGTATCTCCAGGGAAAACTGCTTTAAAAACTCTGGTTTCAGAATCATTGATACGTTGTTCAATTAATTCCTCTCTTTGTGTTTTTTCCATTTCCATTATCATGTGTTAGCACGTTATTTCTTTTTGAATAAAAATTTGATAATGTTTTTTATGGCGTTTGTTGGTTATAGATTTCATAGAACAATAGAATTAGCTTCAAATCGCGAAAGCATTATCGAAAAGCTCATAAATTGGTAATCTGACTTTATATTTTTCACAAAATATTTTACAGTTGCGCGACAGCTCGTGAATTTCACACGATTCCCCAATCTTTGAGCGTTAATATTTTGCAAATATAGATTAGTTAAATGGATTTTATTAAACTTAACTATCCTTTTATGTAGATTGGAACAATTAGTGTAACTTGAAATGTTAATAATGAAGAAAGATAAATTACTATATGAAAATAAAATTAATTAAGAATTTAATTCATAATGATAAAGAGTGGAACGATTTAATTTCTACAACAAATAATTTAACTAATAAGGTAATTCAAGACATTAATTTCTGCAATAAAGATGTAGATTGGGACAATATTATTTTAAATAATACAACTTTTTTAGGCTGTACTTTTAAACAAGAAACAGCAATTCCGTTAATTGAACGTGGCGCATTTGTTTATCCAAAATTCAAAAATTTACCATATAATCCGTACCGAGGAAAACTATATTCTTGGCAAGAATTGATGGAAGGTTACGATCCTGTGAATGACAATAGCGTAGATATTAATATTTATAAACATTTTGTAAAAAATAAATATAATCCAGCAGTTTCTGAAGCATTAGCTCAACGTCTTCATGATCATTCTATTGATGATGGTTTGCGTCGTATTTTAGAATATGACGATGAAGGAATGACAAAGAAAAAAGTAGTTGGTTTTATGGGAGGACACTCAACTCGACGTGGAAATCAATTTTATGTAGAAACGGCGATTGCTGCACAATTAGCTACAAAAAAAGGCTTTTATGTGGTGACAGGTGGTGGACCAGGTATTATGGAAGCGGCTAATTTAGGAGCTTATATGGGTAATTACTCGAAAGAGGAATTATTTGATGCTATTAAAATATTAAAAGATTTAGAATTCCAAGATCCGAATGATGCAGATTATTTAGCTAAAAATTTTAATCAACGTTCGATGGAAGTTTTAGAGAAATATCCCAATGGATGCGAAAGTTTAGCGATTCCGACTTGGTTCTACGGACATGAACCTTCTAATTTATTTGCGAAGTATATTGCAAAATATTTTTCGAACAGTATTCGTGAAGATATTCTATTAACAATTAGTTTGTACGGATTAGTTTTCGCGCCAGGAAGTGCAGGAACTACACAAGAAATCTTCCAAGAAGCGGCTCAAAATCACTACGGAACTTCTGGCTATCATAGTCCAATGGTGTTTTTAGGTAAAAAAAGATATGTAGAAGATACATCAATATATTCGGTAGTTCATCAATTAGCTGTTGGCCGAGTTTATAAAGATTTACTATTCTTAACCGATAGTGCAGAACTAACAATTGATTTTATTGAGAAACATCCACCAATTAAGGTAATATAAAAAAAAGAGAACCGAAAGGTTCTCTTTTTTTTGTTATGTATTTATTGTTCAACTTGTTCAATAACAAATGAAGTTTGAACATTATTTGGTGTTAAGATACTTCTAGTACTTTCAGTATATCCACTTGTTACAGATTTACCAATAAGTAATTCACGATCATTTTGATCACCAATATTTCTACCTCTACAAGCTGGTGTAATGTAATAATCTGTATCAATTTCTAAATTACCAATTCCATCTATTCCACTTTGTCTTTTAATCATTCCAGACATTGTTAATAGTTTGAATGAATTTGGAGGTCCAGTAATAACTTCAGGTCTAATATGGAATAATTTAAATTCATTAATGTTATGATTATTAGCTTTTTTTATAAAGAATCCACATGTATAACTAACAATAGTTTGATCATTATTTGTGCTATATTTTAATACCATAGTTTGTATAGTCGCATTAATACTACTGTTTGTTGAAGTAAATCTAACTTTACTAACTAAAGGATTTTCATCAAGATTGGTATTACTATTTAACATTTTCCATTGTTTGTTAGAAGCATTATTACCGTGAATAAATGAATCACCCAATTCATCTTTACTTGTATTACTACTATGTCTAATTGTAATACCATCGATGTCAGAATTTAAAATTTTATTCTTAATCAAAGTAGAACTTGCAAAGTCATAAGGCTCGGAAATATTTTCCCATCCAATACCTTGTCCATTACCTTCATATACTAAATATTTAGTGTTATCTCCATACGGTATTATATTCCCGTTAGCATCTTCAAAATGTAACATCCCTCTGAAATCGACACTTTTAACATGTAATCTTTCTTCTGGTTCTGCATTATTATCTAACCCTATTCCTACATTTTGTCCTTTTGAATTGATTAAAGACAAAGTTCCTATAATAATAAATATATATTTTTTCATATGATTATTGGTTTGTAGTGTTTTCGTAACGGCTAATTTTTAAGAATGTTCTTGCAGTTGTATTACTAATATTTGAAGTTCCGGTTGCTGCTTTTCCGATAGCTAAACTAATATTTGTAGCACCAAAATTTTCTCTTCTTGTACAACCAATTTTTACTTCATATTTTTGATTTTCTAAAAGTGTAGATTTATCTAAAATTGTAGAGACACGTATATTAAAGAAAGGGTCACTGTTGGCACCTCTATTAGCTGTAAATGTTCTAACACCTTTTAGCTTGAAATCAGCATTAGAAGGACTAGATGTTCCAGTTTTTTGAGCAACAAATATACCACATGCAAACATAGCTCCTGTATCTGTACCAGATCCAGCAATATGCGCCACACTCTCAAATGTGATATAAACTGTAGGATTGTTTCTTTGTACTGTAAATTCTTGATTTGATCCGGCAATTACTTGCCAGTTAGAACTTAATGATTGATCAATAGTATATTTAAGAGTTGGATTTGTAGGTGCATTATCTAGATTTATACCTGTTAAATTATCAAACGTTTGTGTATACAATAAGTAATTTAAATTTTCTAAACGCTGAATCTGTCCTAAAACTGTTTGCCAAGTGGGTTCTTGTCCAGGACCATTAGAACGTAATACTTGTCCCGGTTGTCCTTCTTTAAAAATTAATTTTCCTTTAACTAAAACATTATCATCTACTATTAACGAGGGAACTTCAGAAGTTCCATATGTTTGACTTAATTTTGCTTCAGTTAATTGCTCTGGGTCATTACCTATGTATAGCTGAGAATAAACTAAGCTAGATACTGATAATATAATATATGTAAAATATGCTTTCATAATTCTCATGTTATAATTTAAATGAAACATCAACTTTGTATACAGATTGATTATTAAATTTCGAAATCTTTTCTTCATCAGAAGAACTACCGATATATAATTGGAAATTACTTGAATTACCAGTTATAAGGGGAAATTCATTGAATTTTTTACAACCGATGAAACTATCATAAGTTCCAATAGCAGTTTCAGGATCTAAATTTATTGTGTAGATCATATCAAAATTAGATTGCACAATACTTACGTTACCAATGGCAGTAACCTGTCCTAATCTGTATCCTTTTAGTTTATAAGAAGTTTCGTTTTGTTTCTTTAAAAATACTCCACATGCAAATTGGGTAAAATCACCTGATCGAATGCTTGATTTTGTTAATGTAACACCAGTTTGAAAATCAACATTAATAAAAGTCTTTTTCTCAGAAACAACAATGTTATTAATTTCAATAATTTTTTTCCAATTATTGGTATTTGTTGAAGTATAAAGTTCTCCAGGAGTTATTGAAGGTATAGTTGAAATTCTATTATTTAATACATTTTCAGCTCCGTTTTCTTGAATTTTTGTATATGTATTTTCAATAAATAACATACCTTCAGGAAGTTCAACATCAGGATTATCAACCCAAACTGGTCTTGAATTTGGTCCAGTTGATTTTAGAACTTGTCCAGGTTCACCATCAGTTTCAGCTAGTTTAATACCTGAATCAACTTTTAAATTACCATCAATTTGAAGTGCATATCCGCTACGAGGCTGAAAGTCTGTTTTATCAGAAATCCAAACCTGTGCATGCACCCCTTGGAAAATAAAAAGCGCAGCAATGGCTATTGCTTTTTGATAAAGATTTACCATAGTTTTATTAGTTTAGTTAAATTAGTTGTTTGTTAGTTTTCCAAAATTATATTATTAATTGTTTAAAAATTTTTATTACGTATTCATTTTCACGAAAATGGATATAAAAAATTAATTAATTAACAGAACAATATTGGGTTGTTAGTCACTAAAATCCACAGGTTTCGATAGTATTGAAATAATCAATATTACCATCTGAATTGCGGAATTTAGCCAGTAGAATTTTCTAATATTCTAAAATTTAATCTTATCGATTTGAAAAGATTTTCGTTTTTTAATTTTAGAAATGTAAGTAGATGGTGACTCTCCTAGATTTAATTTAAAAAAATGAGCGAATTTACTGTGTGATGAAAAACCAGCTTCATCAGCAATTGCACTAATTTTAAAATTTAAAAATTTAGGATCATCATTTAGTTTATTTACTACGTATTGGATTCGTAGTAAATTGATGTAGTTATTAAAATCACGATCACTATGTGCTTTTATCACATGTGATAGATATTTTGTATTTGTATCTAAATGACTTGAAACTTTAGCTAATGAAATGTTTTTTTCTAGAAAAATTGTAGAATTTTCAAATTCAATAAGCTTTTTAATTAAATCTTGCTTTTTTACATCTGATATACCAATAGATTTGGAAGTTGAAGAATTTATATCAGAGTGAATAAATTTTAGATTAGCTTGAACATTCTGAGTGTTTGAATGTTTTGCTCTATCCTTATTTTTATAATAAGAATAAATGCCATAGACAAGGATAATTGATATCAAGACAGTGTTAAGCACACTATGCAAGTCAGTACTGTGAAAAATATAAAGAATACTTTCCACTGCACCTTCAAAATGCAACAGGTTCATACGAAATTTTTAATTAGTTAGGACTGTAAATTTATTTCTTAAAAATTTACTATCAAATACCTATAAATGGGTATTTTCGGTTTATTGTTAAAATAATTGTTTAAAAGTTTGGTAATCTAAAAAATGTTAGTACATTTGCAATCCAATATCGCGAGATGGAGCAGTAGGTAGCTCGTCGGGCTCATAACCCGAAGGTCACAGGTTCGAGTCCTGTTCTCGCTACTAAATATCGCGAGGTGGAGCAGTAGGTAGCTCGTCGGGCTCATAACCCGAAGGTCATCGGTTCGAGTCCGGTCCTCGCTACTAAGTAGCAAAAAGAGTTTCAATTTTATTGAAGCTCTTTTTTTTTGAAATTTATTTTACCAGTTACTTCGTTGATATCTAACAGTTTTGCTTGTGTAAAAGTGTAGAGTGGCGAAAAAAAATAAATTAATAGTATAAAATCAAATATCTCATTGTATATTTGCAGTCTAATATCGCGAGATGGAGCAGTAGGTAGCTCGTCGGGCTCATAACCCGAAGGTCACAGGTTCGAGTCCTGTTCTCGCTACTAAATATCGCGAGGTGGAGCAGTAGGTAGCTCGTCGGGCTCATAACCCGAAGGTCATCGGTTCGAGTCCGGTCCTCGCTACTAAGTAGCAAAAAGAGTTTCAATTATATTGAAACTCTTTTTTTTTATGCCGTTTAATTAAGTTCAATTATTTTTGTATCATGAATTTAGAAGAATACAGAAGTCAATTCAAAAAAGATCAAGCTGTTGGTGCTTTATCGATAGAAAATAGATTAAAAGAGGTTTACGGAGATTTAGAGCCTCGTTTTTATTCTCCACAAGTGATGTCTTTCCAAGGTGGCGAAGATCCAATTGATGGTGTTGCTGTTTTTGATAATGATGGATATCGTCATTTAATTTCTTACGGAATGTCTCATTTATACTATAATGAAGAAGCTGTTGGTGAAGAATTTAGTAAATGGGGAATGGAATTTACATTTCGAGTTAAGCCGTTTGATGCTGACGGAGATGAAGATCCTTTCTGGGTGATACAATTAATGAATAATTTGGCTCGTTTTGTTCACGAAACAAAAGTTTGGTTTGATGAATATCAATTTCTACCGCTAGGAGGACCAATCCGTTCTGAATGTGATACAGATATTGTAGGATTAGCATTTGTAAAAGATGTTGATTTAGATGAAATTGAAACTCCGCACGGTAAAGTTCTTTTCATGCAAATGGTTGGATTAAATTCTGAACAATTGAAAAGGCTTGAAGAAAATTCTACAAAAGAAGAAGTTATGTCAGTTTTAAATGAGATTAAAGCTGTCAATCCAAAATATATTTGTCAGTTATAAGTTAATTGATTTAAGATTACCGATTTAAAATGTTAATATAAAACTAAAAACATTTAAACTATTGAATAATAGTATGTTTTGGTATTTATATTGCAATGATACAAATGTTATTAATCGTTAGAGTTAATAATTTTTCATAGGTTTAGGTTGGTAATTAGGCAAAAGCTTAATTCAGCACTCCTTCGGGAGTGCTTTTTTATATCTTAGTATTAAATATAATTTATTAGATATGAATTTCTTTAATAACCTATTTTCTAAAAGAAAAGAAACTGAACACAATATAAAAGAACAAAAAACTATGACGTTTGAAGAGGTAATCGCATCGGATAAGCCGGTTTTAATAGATTTTTTTGCAACATGGTGTGGACCATGTCAAATGATGGGTCCGATTTTGCAACAGGTTAAACAAGAGCTTGGTGATGGAGTTACAATATTAAAAGTTGATGTTGATAAATATCAAAATTTAGCATCAAGATATCAAGTGCAAGGTGTTCCTACATTTGCTATTTTTAAGAAAGGAGAGTTACTTTGGAAACAAAGTGGAGCAAAGCCTAAAGAACAATTAGTGCAAATTTTAAATCAATATATAGATTAGAATTTATTTTCAATTAGAGTCGATTTAAAAAGCCATCAATCTCAGATTGATGGCTTTTTTTTTATTTTTTAAATCTCTTAACTAAATTGTAGGAAACATATAGGAATACTAACCAAATTGGTATTAAAATTACAGACGTTTCCATTCCTGTAAAATACATTATTATTAATATACTGAATAGAAATACTAAACAGATATAATTACTAATAGGGTATAAGAAAGAAGGAAATAAAGTTTTTACATTTTCAATTTTCTTCTGTTGACGATATTTTAAATGCGTATAAGAAATCATTATCCAATTTATAACTAACGTAGAAACCACTAAAGACATAAGTATCTCAAAAGCAGATTCTGGAATAACTTTGTTAATTATAATACATATTGCAGCAAATATAGATGATACTACTATTGCCATAACAGGTACACTGTTTTTGTTTAATTTCATTAAAAACTTAGGTGCATTTCCTTGTTCAGCTAACCCGTATAGCATTCTAGAATTACTATAAACCGAGCTGTTGTAAACTGATAATGCTGCCGTTAAAACAATTAAATTTAACGCATTAGCAATGATTCTAGAAAATTGAACATCTTGTCCGAATAGATTTACATTTAAGCTTTTTAAATTATCAAAAACAGTTACAAAAGGACTACTTTCTACCGTTATTGTTTCCCATGGCGATAACGAAAATAAAATCACTAACGCACCAACATAAAAGATTAAAATTCTATAAATTACTTGATTAGTAGCTTGTGGAATAGTTTTTTCTGGATTTTTCGCCTCAGCAGCTGTAATACCAATTAATTCTAATCCTCCGAAAGAGAACATAATTAAAGCCATAGCAGCTAATAAACCACTAAAACCGCTAGCACTGTCACCAGAAAACCAGCCTTTTGGTAAAAATCCACCGTTATTCCATAAATTCTGAATGCTTGCTTGTTCGCCTCCGGTTCCACTTAATAATAAGTAACTACCGAAAATAATCATAGCGATAATTGCAATTACTTTAATAATAGAGAACCAAAATTCAGCTTCTCCAAACATTTTTACAGAACCTAAATTCAGTGCATTAATTACTAAAAAGAAAAATAAACTTGATGCCCAAAGTGGTATTTCAGGCCACCAAAATTGTACATATATACCGATTGCAGTTAATTCGGCCATACTTACCAATACATACAAAATCCAATAATTCCAGCCAGACGCGAACCCTGCAAAAGGTCCCCAATACTTATATGCAAAATGACTAAAACTTCCCGATACTGGTTCGTTTACGACCATCTCACCTAATTGACGCATAATAAAAAATGCAATAATTCCTGCGATTGCATATCCTAAAATAACAGAAGGTCCTGCTAAAACTGCTGCTGGACCAATTCCAAGGAATAAGCCGGTTCCAATAGCTCCACCCAAAGCAATTAATTGGATGTGTCTGTTGGTAAGTCCGCGCTGAAGTTCCTTATTCTCAGTATTTTCTTTCTGACTCACTTTGTTTTATAAATTTTGTTAAAGATATGTAAAAAAATATAGCTGAACTTCTTGTTTATTAATTTGGCAAAATACAATTAATAATATTCGGTTTTTCGTTTATATTTATTGAAAATTTTAAACAAATGTCTATTAATTCGGTATATTTTTTAGGTTTGGGAGCATTAGGAGCAAAATATGCTGCTAGCTTTTATGAATACAAACCAGAAATTGTAAAAGTTATTGTAAATCAAAAAAGAAAAGTTCGTTATAAAAATGAAAAAATTTATGTTAACGAGAAAGAATATGATTTTGATTATATAACACCTGAGGATAAATATAATATTCCTGATTATATTTTTTTAGTTGTAAAAAGTTCACATTTAGATCAAGCAATTGAAGATTTGAAGCCTTTTGTTGGTGAAAATACTAAGATTATCAGTTTGATGAATGGAATTTCTTCTGAAAGTATTTTGGCTGAACATTTTGGTTGGCATCGTGTTTTAAATGCAGTTGCCTACATGGATGCAATTAAAATTGGAAATAAAGTCGCTTATGGTAGCATTGGTAAAATTGTTTTTGGACATGTTAATAATGAATTCCAAGAAGAGTTGACAGAATTGCATCAATTTATGCTTGACGCAAATATTCCGAACGAATTATCACAGGAAATTCAGAAAGCACAATGGGCAAAATATTTAATTAATGTTGTAGCAAATCAATTAAGTTTCATATTAGAATTTCAGTATAAAGAATTCGTGTCAAACGAGTCTGTCTTAAAATTAATGGATATGGTAGCTGACGAAGTTATTTCGGTTGGTAATGCTTTAGGAATTGAAATTGGAGAGGAGGAAATAAAACGAATGAAATCGACTTTAACAAAAGTTGATGGCGAGGCTAAAACATCAATGCTACAAGATCGTGAAGCAAAAAGAAATTCTGAAGTTGATGAATTTTCTGGTGAAATTATAAAACTTGGAAAAGAAGTTGGAGTGAAAACACCATGTAACGAATTAATATATAATATGGTAAAAGCCATTGAAAAGACCTATTAGTCTTAAAGATTATATAAAATAAAAAAGCCTCTTCATTTTGAAGAGGCTTTTTGTTTCGTCGGGGTGGCAGGATTCGAACCTGCGACCTCCTGCTCCCAAAGCAGGCGCGATGACCGGGCTACGCTACACCCCGATTAAGGTGTTTTTTTTCGATAATCAAATTTTCGGTAAAAATTTGTCGGGGTGGCAGGATTCGAACCTGCGACCTCCTGCTCCCAAAGCAGGCGCGATGACCGGGCTACGCTACACCCCGATATCTTTGATTATCGAGGTGCAAATGTAGGATTATTTTTTAATTATAACCAAATTATTTGATTAATATTTTTCAGAAAATTTCATATACGTTTCTAAATCTTTATCTCCACGGCCTGAAAGGTTCAGAACCACAATGTCTTGCGGTTTAAAATCGATTTTTTCTAATACAGCTAAAGCGTGTGAAGATTCTAAGGCTGGAATGATTCCTTCTTCTCTTGTTAATAAAAATGCAGCTTGCAATGCTTCTTCATCTGTAGCGTTTAAAAACGTTCCACGTCCAGTTTTGAATAAATGCGCATGTAAAGGTCCGACTCCAGGATAATCTAATCCTGCAGAGATCGAATAAGGCTCAACAATTTGTCCATCTTCATCCTGCATTAACATGGTTTTACTACCGTGGATAATTCCTTCGGTACCTTTTTGCATGGTTGCAGCAGTTTCTCCAGAATCAACTCCTAATCCAGCCGCTTCAACCGCAATTAATTTCACTTCTTCATCATCTAAAAAGTGATAAAATGCGCCAGCTGCATTACTTCCTCCACCGACACAAGCAATCACATAATCCGGCGTTTCTTTCCCGTATTTCTCTAATAATTGTTTACGAATCTCTTCCGAAATAATCGCTTGGAATTCGGCAACAATCGCAGGATAAGGATGAGGTCCAACGACAGAACCTATTAAATAATAGGTTTCAGGATTATTAATCCAGTAACGAATCGCTTCGTTTGTTGCATCTTTTAAAGTTTTACTTCCAGAAGTTGCTGCGACTACAGTTGCTCCTAACATTTGCATACGAGCTACATTCGGTGCTTGACGCGCAATATCAATTTCGCCCATAAAAACAGTACATTCTAAACCTAATAAGGCACAGATTGTTGCTGTAGCTACACCGTGTTGTCCAGCTCCTGTTTCCGCTAAAATCTTTGTTTTACCCATTCGTTTCGCCAGCAAAGCTTGTCCAATGGTATTGTTTACTTTGTGTGCTCCAGTATGGTTTAAATCCTCACGTTTTAATAAAATGTTTGCACCGTAACGTTCCGATAATTTTGGTGCATAATATAATGGACTTGGTCGACCAACGTAATCTTTTAATAAACCACGAAATTCACTTTGGAATTCTTCTGTATAAAAGTATTTATCGAATGCATCTTTTAATTCTTGACAATTGTGATGTAATAATTCAGGGATAAATGCTCCTCCAAAATCACCATAAAATCCGTTCTCGTCTACTGAATATTTCATTTTGTTTGTTCTCTTAATTTTGTTCAATTCGACCATCAATCGTGTCGATAAATTGTTTTACTTTTTCGATGTTTTTGATTCCGGGTTCAATTTCAAAACCACTGTTGATATCAAAACCGATGCATTGGGAATGTTGGAAATTTTTCAAAACCAAGGCATCTTCTAATTGAATTCCACCACTTAATAAAAAGGGTGTTGATAACTGATAGGTTTTCAATATTTGCCAATCAAATTTCTGTCCTGTACCGCCATATTGCTTTGATTTGGTGTCGAATACAAAACTATCAACAACTTGTTGATAACCTCTTAATTGTTCAAAATCTGTATCTTCATTAACACCGATAGCTTTCCAAATTTTAAAATCTAAAAACTGTTCAGAAGTTAATAATTGTTGATGTTTGGCTTCAATTAATTCTTGACAATATGCTGGTGTTTCATCTCCGTGTAATTGCACCACATCCAATTCAAATTGTTGAACTTTTTGTATAATAGTTTCAATGGTTTCATTCACAAAAACCCCTACACGTTCAGCATTAGGAAAAATGTCGAAAATGGTTTCATCTTTTACAAATCGTGGAGATTTTGGATAAAAGATAAATCCAACATAATCGGGTTCGATTTCGGTTAAGGCTTTAAAATTCTCAACCGAATTATTACCACATACTTTAACTTGAAATCTTTTCATTACAATTGATTGACAAATTCTTGAAAGGCTTTCCCAGGATTTTCATTTTTCATAAAGTTTTCACCGATTAAAAATGATTGAAATCCAGCTTCTTTTAAATCTTTGACTACTTCTGGATCAGTAATTCCGCTTTCCGCGACTTTAATCAAATCCTCCGGTAGTTGTTGTAATATCTGTTTCGATTTTTCCGTATCCACAACAAATGTTTTTAAATTTCTGTTATTGATTCCGATTAAATCGATGTATTCATTTACTTTTTCTAATTGGTCTTCCGAATGAATTTCCAACAAAACTTCTAATCCGATTTCTTTCGCCAATTTGGCTAAATCGTGTACTTCGTCTTTCGTTAAACATTCGGCAATCAATAACATCAAATCGGCTCCAATTGCTTTCGTTTCATACACTTGGTATACATCGATAATAAAATCCTTGCGAAGCACAGGAATCGATAAAACTTCCTTCGCTTGCTGTAAATCTTCAAGGCTTCCGCCAAAGAAATTTTCATCCGTTAAAACCGAAACCACAGAAGCACCAAATTGTTCATAACCTGCAACGACTTCTTTTACGTTAGCATTTTCGTTGATAAATCCTTTCGATGGCGATTTACGTTTAAATTCTGCAATAATTCCCGTTTTAGTTGCATCTAAAACTGAAGCTTTCGCGGAACGAACCGGATTTAAAAAGTGAATACTTTGTTTTAAATCCTCAATGGATTGAATTTGTTGTTTTTGTTGAACTTCGATTCGTTTTTGTTCAACGATTTGGTCTAATATATTTTTCATCGGTTGGTTAGTTTTTGAAAGATTTCGAATGCTTTTCCTGAGGCTAAACTTTCGTTTGCAATCGCTACACATTCTTTTAAATCTTTGGTTAGATGAATTGTTTTTAATCCTAAAGCTGAATTGGCTAAAACGACTTCTTTTTGCGCTTTGGTGCTTTCGTTCTGTAAAACGGAGATGAAAATTTTTGCGTTTTCTTCTACCGTTTTTCCTCCTGCAATTTGGTCGGCTTGAATCGTTTCTAATCCAAAATCCTCACTTTGGTACAAGAATTCACCTTGATTCGTATATACTTTCGTTGGTGACGTTAATGAGATTTCATCATATCCTGCTAAGGCAGTTGAAATCGCATAACTTTTACCCGAATTTTGCATCACATAATGATACAAACGAGCCGTTTTAACATCAAATGTTCCCAAATTCTGAAAATCGGGTTGTACCGGATTCACTAAAGGTCCCATTAAATTAAAGAACGTTTTTACACCTAATTCACGTCTTAAATTCGCAACTTTTTTCAATGCGGGATGGAATAAAGGTGCGTGTAAAAAGGTTAATCCAATTTCTTCATATTCTTGGTTTAATTTCGCTTCATCCGAAGAAAATTGATACCCAAATTGTTCCAACATATTCGATGAACCACTGACTGACGAAGCACCATAATTACCTTGTTTAATCACTTTTTCGCCTGTTCCGGCAATCACAAAAGCACTTAAAGTTGAAATATTAAATGTGTCTTTTCCATCTCCACCGGTTCCAACAATATCTAAAGCGTTTTTCGGAAGATTAACCTTTAAACATAAATCCAATAAAGCTCTACGATAACCTTTTAATTCTTCTAACGTAATATTACGCATATTGAAAACCGTTAAAAATGAAGCCAATTCGATATCCGAATACTTGGATTCAGAAATATCCACCATAATTTGGTAGGCTTCTTCTTCGTTTAACGTATAGTTTTCAAATAATTGATTCAATAACTTTTTCATCGCTTAAGCTTTTAACCAGTTTTCAATCATTTGTTCTCCTTCGGGTGTTAATATTGATTCGGGATGAAATTGGACACCACGTACATCATACGTTTTATGTCTTAAAGCCATTACTTCCCCTTTAGGTCCTTTCGCTGTAATTTCTAAAGTATCAGGAAAGTTATCATTCGAAACCACCCAAGAATGGTAACGACCCACTTGTAAGTGAGACGGCATATTTTGAAATAAAATTTCGTCCGAATGAACGACTTCAATTTCTGATTGTACGCCGTGAAAAACTTCTTGTGTATTCAATAACGTTCCTCCAAAAACTTCACCAATTGCTTGTTGCCCTAAACAAATTCCAAAAATGGATTTGGTCGGCGCATATTTCTCAATAATTGGTTTTAATAAATTCGCCTCGTCTGGAATTCCAGGACCTGGAGAAAGTAAGATTTTATCGTATTGTTCGACGTCTTCCAACGCAATTTCATCGTTGCGAAAAACATCAATAGTATCCGTGAATTTGCGTAGTGCGTGAACGATATTGTAAGTAAACGAATCGTAATTATCTAAAACTAAAATTTTCATGGTTTAAATGTTTTCTGCTAATTGAATGGCTTTGCGTAAAGCGCCTAATTTGTGATTAACTTCTTGTAACTCGTTTTCTTCAATGGATTTAGAAACGACTCCAGCACCCGCTTGGAAATATAATGTATTCTGTTTACTGACGAATGTTCGGATCGCAATCGCCATATTAATGTCGCCATTAAATCCTAAATACCCAATGGCTCCACCGTAAATTCCACGGTTTTGATTTTCGTATTGATCCAATAATTCCATCGCTTTAAATTTTGGAGCGCCCGATAATGTGCCTGCTGGAAAAGAATCGGCGAAAACTTTCATGGTATTAATTGATGGTTCGATATCGGCAATGACTTTAGAAACCATATGAATCACATGAGAAAAAACTTGAATTTCTTTGTAAGATTCTACAGTAACCGCTTTCGAATTTCGACTTAAATCATTTCGAGCCAAATCAACTAACATCACGTGTTCTTCATTTTCTTTTGGATCCTTAATCAATTGATCCGTTAATTCCTTGTCTAATTCTGGCGAACCAGTACGACGAACAGTTCCAGCAATCGGGTGAATTTGTGCTTGATTATCGCGAACAATCAATTGGGCTTCAGGTGAAGATCCAAGAATCTTATAATTTCCATAATCGAAATAAAATAGGTAGGGAGAGGGATTGATGGAACGTAATACACGATAAACATTGAACTCGTCACCCGAGAACTTTTGCTTGAACTGTCTTGACGGAACAATTTGAAAAACATCTCCTCTGAAACACGATTGTTTGCATTGGCTCACGATATTTTTAAATTCTTCATCGGTCAAGTTGGATTCGATTTCACTTTCGATTTGGAATGGATATTCCACAAAAGTTTTGTTTCGAATAATATCTTTAATTTCATCAAAACGAGAATCAGTTTCATTATTTTGGAATTCTAAATACTGAATTTCGTTGTGGAAATGATTGAAAACAATGATGTTTTGATAGAAAGAATAACGAACTTCTGGAATCGTTGCTTCATTACCTTCATTCTTAAATTTTACCGTTTCGAAATACGGAATGGCATCCCAACCAATGTATCCAAATAAACCATTTACGATTAAATTTTCTTCTGTTTCAATTTTGAATTGGGTAGCAAAATTCTTAATCACTTCTGCTGATTCTTGTCCTAGTAACGGATAATTTTTTGTTTCACCATTCGAATAAGATTCGGTTACAATTCCTTTATTTACCTCAATTGTCGCAATTGGATTTAAGCAAATAAAAGAGTTAGCATCTGATTTCGAATGATAATCTGAACTTTCTAAAAGCAATGCATTTGGAAAGATGTCACGCAATTTTAAGTACATCTGTACTGGAGTTCTTAAATCTCCTAAGCGTTTTTCAGATTGTGTTTTGAATGTTAAATTCATTGTTTTTAATATTTGAAATTGGGATGTTTTTTTAATTTTTGGGTACAAAAAAAGGCTTGTCGGTTCCGACAAGCCTTTTTCTACATATAACTATATAGCGCTCCTACGAACCAACGTTTTGCTGTTCGAATTTCCACCACCAGTTATTTGTAAATAATGTTTTCATTGGGACAAATGTATAAAGGATTTTGATTTTAGCAAATATTTTCAGGTTAAATTTTAAATACTGAATCAGAGAGTGGAATGAAATAGAAATATCATAAAAGTAAATAATTAATAAAAATCCATTATTTTTAGAATCGAATTCAAAACATAATCAAACACAAAAAAAAATATAATGTCATACGAGAATTTATTAGTAGAAATTGAAAACAGAATTGCTGTTGTAACATTAAACCGCCCTCAAGCATTAAATGCTTTAAACAAAGGTTTATTAGAAGATTTATCTACTTTTTTTGATGAAGCAAAATCTAATGATAATATTCGTGCAGTAATCTTAACAGGAGCTGGAGAAAAATCATTTGTTGCGGGAGCAGATATTAAAGAATTTGCAAGTTTTAATGCAGAAGAAGGAAAAGAATTAGCTGGTAAAGGTCAAGAAAGAGTTTTCGATAAAATTGAGAATTTTACTAAACCTGTCATTGCCGCAGTTAACGGATTTGCTTTAGGTGGCGGATTAGAGTTAGCAATGGCGGCTCATTTCCGTATTGCATCAACGAATGCGAAATTAGGTTTACCAGAAGTAACGTTAGGTTTAATACCAGGTTATGGAGGAACACAACGTTTGCCAAAATTAATAGGAAAAGGACGTGCAATGCAGGCCATTATGACAGCAGATATGTTTACTGCTGAAAAGGCAGAACAAATTGGCTTAGTAAATGAAGTTGTTGAGCAAGCAGAATTAATCAATCGAGCAAAAGAAATTGCTGGTAAAATCACGCGAAACTCTTCAATTGCAATTAGTCAGGCAATTAATGCAATTAATGCTTCAGACAAAGAAAATGGATTTGCGATAGAAATCGAAAGTTTTGGTAACCTTTTTGAAGAAGAAGATTTCAAGGAAGGAACAACAGCTTTCGTAGAGAAAAGAAAGCCAAATTTTAAATAATAAAAATTGATTTTTAAAGCTCCTTTCAAAAGGAGCTTTTTTATTAAAAAAAATGAAAAACAAACTTTTAGTTTTATTCATGTCGATAGGAACAATGCTATCGGCACAAGGAATTTATCATGTAAATGCAGTAGAAGGTTTAACTGTAAGAACCAAGATTAGTGGACAAAAGATAGGTAAGATTCCGTACGGATACCAAGTTAAAGTGATTGAAAAATCAGATCCTTTAGTGATTAAAGATGATGGTAAATCAATCAGCGGAAATTGGGTGAAAATTGATGGCAAATCAACACAAATTATCATTGATCCAAGTTTTACAGAAAGTTACGATCCAAAAGGTGTATATGTTTTTGATGGTTATTTAACAGAGCAAAGTCAATTCATCAAACAAGCAGAAAGTAAAATTGCTAAACATCCAGCTTTAAAAGATTATTATTTAGCTACCTCTTATAAAGTCTTTGCATTGAAAGGTGATTTTTTTGCAGATGGTGTACAAGATGATGTTTTTCGATTAATATCACCAGAAGGAAATGTTCGTGTAATGGCAATCAACAATAAGAAAGTTGGTAGCGATATTTATGGTTTAGGTGGCCCAAAAGATCCTTTCGGATTTACTGATTACGATTTTGATTATTTTTATCGTGTACCTGCAAAAACGCCATTTTGGTCAGCAGAATTTAATACTAAACCTATGAATCAAATATCTAAAAATGACATTAAAACTTTAGGTTACGATGCGATTTATATACACGATGGAAAATGGAAAGGTGGTTATATATACCGCATGAATAAAAAGTGGAATTTATTAAAATAATAAAAAATGCAAACGATAGAAAATAAAGTCGCTTATATCACAGGAGGGACAAAAGGAATTGGTTTTGGGATTGCAAAATCTTTATTAGAGAATGGTGTTAAAGTTGCTATCTCTGGCCGTAATATTGAAGATGTAGAAAAAGCTAAGGCTGATTTAGGTTCAACAAATGTTTTAGCAATTCAATCTGATGTAAGAAATTTTGAAGATGAGGTTAAAGCGGTTGAATTAATTGTTTCTGAATTTGGTCAGTTAGATATTGTAATTGCAAATGCTGGTTTAGGAAAATTCGCGCCTGTTGATGAACTTTCTTTGGAAGATTGGAATGCGATGATTGATACAAATTTAACTGGAGTTTTTCATACAATGAAAGCTACGGTTGATCAATTAAAAGCCAACAAAGGGTATTATATTTCTATTGCTTCTTTGGCTGGAACAAACTTTTTTGCTCAAGGGGCTGGTTACAATGCATCAAAATTCGGGGTTGTCGGTTTTACGCAAGCTGCAATGTTGGATTTAAGAAATTACGATATCAAGTGTACGACAATTATGCCAGGTTCAGTAACTTCGCATTTCAATGAACATGTTCCGAATGATAATGACGGTTGGAAAATTCAACCTGAAGATTTAGGACAAATGGTTGTAGATTTATTAAAAATGAATCCTAATGTTCTTCCAAGTAAAATTGAAGTTCGTCCAACGAAAACTAAATAATTTATGGTAAGCTCTTTATGAGCTTATTTTTTTTGGAATAAACTGAAAATGAGGATTTAATAGGAATTAAAATAAATAACAAACTATGTCGTTTTTTTGTATAACAAATTCAATTCTTCGTCGTTATTTTACTACATCAATCATGGAGTAATTTTTAAGTAATTATACTTGATTTTAAGCATACAAAAATTAAAAGCATCCGCAGTTTAAAACAATGAGTTTTAAGAGTAAAATTAATCATTACCGCCGAACGATTATGAAATCGTTAACTGGCAATGTTCAAAACTATGAATCTTACCAAAAGATTCCTTATCAAAACCTGAAAATTGATCGTGTATTAATTTCAAGACCCAATCAACGTTTAGGAAATACCTTGTTAATTACTCCTTTAGTACAAGAGATTGTAAAATTTAATCCCAATGTTACGATTGATTTATTTGTAAAAGGAGGAGTTTCACATGTCGTTTTTGAAAATTATCCACAAGTCAATCAGATTATAAAATTACCACGCAAACCTTTTAAGGAACTGATTGATTATATTAAAGTTTGGATTAAAATTCGTGGTAATAAATACGATTTAGTCATAAATGTTCACGAAGAATCAGCTTCTGGTCGTATCTCAACAAAAGTTGCCCGTGCAAAATATAAATTATTCGGTAACGAATTTTTGAATGATTTGAATTCTAATGAACAAGTTCATTTAGGTAAAATTCCTGTTTATCAATTCAGAAAATTTATCGAAAATGTAACGGATCATAAAATTGAAACAGAATATCCAAAATTAGATCTAAAATTATCAGAGAAAGAGGTTGATAATGGGAAGAAAATTTTATCCGAATTAGTACAAGATCCATCCAAAAAAACGTTAGCTTTTTTCACTTATGCAACTGGAAGTAAGTGTTATTTTGCAGATTGGTGGGATAAATTTCACGAAGATTTTAAAGAAGAATTTGAACAAGATTATAATTTAATTGAAATTTTACCAGTCGAAAACATCTCGATGCTAAATCATAAATTACCTACTTTTTACAGTCAAGATATTCGTGAAATTGCTTCAGTAATGGATAATTGCGAACTTTTAGTTGCTGCAGATTCAGGTATGATGCATTTAGGTTGTGCAACATCTACGCGTAATCTTGGGTTATTCAAATCTGGAAATACAGAAAAATATAAACCTTACGGTAAAGGTAATGCTATGGCTTTGGTTACTGATACTTCTTCGGAAGGATTAGTTAATAAAATGAAAGAAATTTTAAATTATCAAAATTAAACTGATTTCAGTGCGTTTAATTTATATTAATTTGCACTAAAATTATTTGTGACCAACCGACTTACATATTTAATTCTTTTTCTTTTGATGTTTGTAAATCTGCAAGCACAAGAAATTGGTTGGCAAAATCCTAACTTCAGACAAGAAAATCACATTGTTTCGGATACTATAAAGCTTAACAATTTTGGAATTTTAAATGAAAAATTCCAGATTTTTGATGAACAAGGTCATGTAATTTCTAAAGCAAATTATTCTGTCGATTTTACTCGAAATGAAATCTATATTCATCCTATTTATAAAGGAATTAATGTTAAGATTACTTATTACATCAATCCACAATTAGCAAAGTCAATCATTTCAAAACGAGATTCATCTCTTATTGTTTTTAATAATCAAAAAGTAGACGAATTTCATCAAATTAATCCTTCACAATCCTTTCAAAAAACAGATTTTTTTAAAGGTTTAAGTAGTAAAGGATCTTTGGTGCGTGGAATTCGTTTCGGAAACAATCAAAGCGGTTCAGTTCAGTCTTCATTGGATTTGGAGTTAAGCGGAAATCTTTCTGATGATTTAACGATTAAAGCTGCAATATCAGATAATAATGTACCGATTGAAACGGATGGTTATACTCAAAAATTACAAGATTTTGATAAAGTTTTTATCGAGATAGCGAATAAAAAATCTAAGGTTAGAGCTGGTCATATTGATATTTTTCAGGAAGATGATCATTTCAATAATTTTCAACAAAAAGTTACAGGACTACAACTTTCTACACAAATTGGTGAAACCAAAATTAATTCTGAAACCAACGAAGTTTATGGCACAAATGCTTTTGTAACTGGAAGTGTTACTCGAGGTGAATTTGCAGAAATTGATATGATTGGACAAGACGGTAATCAAGGGCCTTATCGTTTAGCGGGGCAGAATAACGAATTGTTTGTAATCATACTTTCAGGAACTGAAAAAGTTTATATCGATGGCGTACAATTAACTCGTGGCGAAACCAATGATTATGTAATAAATTACAATACGGGTGAGATCACTTTTACTACCAATAGATTAATCACATCCAATACTCGTATTCACGTTGAATATCTGTATAATAGCCGAAATTACTCGCAATTATTTCTTTATGGTGGTCTTTGTCATACGAGCGAACGTTTTAAAATTGCAGGTCATTTTTATTCAAAATCAGATGCAAAAAATAATAGTTTAGGAACCGAATTATCTGATGGCGATAAGCAAATATTAGCTGATGCTGGAAATGATACAGATAGAATGTATTCAGTTTCTGCAATTCTTTCCGAATATGATTCTAATAAAATTTTATATCGAAAATTAGATCAAAACGGAACCCAAATTTTCGAATATTCAACTAATCCTGACGATGAATTATATCAAGTAACTTTTACCTATATGGGGAATAATCAAGGGAATTATCGCTCGATTAATGCTACCCAAAACGGAAAAGTTTTTGAATTTGTAGAACCAATTGCTGGAATTCCACAAGGAGATTACGAACCGATTCGACGATTAATTCCACCAAAAAAATCACAAGTTTACACGGTTAATTCGCGTTATGATTTTAAAAATAATGCTGGATTTGTACAGTTTGATGGAGGTTTAAGTAACAACGATTTTAACCTGTTTTCTTCAATTGATGATGATGAAAATATTGGTTTTGCTGGTAGAATTTTAGCTCAGAAAAATTTTAAATTCAATAATTGGAAGATTTCTCCTTTAGCTGAAATTGATATGATGAGTCAAAATTATTTTACAGTTGAAGGTGTTCGTGACATCGAATTTGCACGAGATTTTAATGTCGAAAATGAATTTTTAAATCTTCGTCAATTATGGGCGAAAGTTGGTTTTGATTCAGATTGGAATGAAAAATTTAACGCTTCTTATCGTTTACAATATTTAGATTTTAAAGATTATTATAAAGGTTACAAAAATGAATTTACTTCAAACTTCGTAACGGAAAAGGATAATTGGAAAGCAAATATTAATCACTTATCAAGTGAAGCAACAGATAAAAATTCTAATTTTTTACGCTATGATTTAGAGGGACAACGTAAAATTGGTAAGAAAAATAAATTTTGGTTAGGTACGCGAATCTATGGCGAAAACAATGAAGTTGATTTGCATCAGACTCAGTCCAAATCACCATTAAGTTTTAAGTTTAATGAATTTCAAATCAAAGGAGGTTGGGCCGATTCGATTGGTCGTAAAATCGATGTAACATTGTATACTCGTAAAGACGATTCAATCCGATTGAATAATTGGGTTCGAATGCAAAATAGCCAAGGGATTATTTTAAATTCACAATTAATTCAGAAAGCTGATCATCAATTAGGTTTAAATTTTCATTACAGAAAAGTTAATTACGACTACGAAAATTCGCCTAATGAAGCGTTTATGGTCGGAAATGTAAAATGGTACAAAGCTCTTTTTCATCAAGGGTTAACAGTTAATTTAGATTATGGTTTAGGCAGTGGTGTAGAACCTCAGCGTGAGTTCCAATATGTAAAAGTAGCTGACGGAATGGGGGTTTATAAATGGACAGATTATAATGGAGATGGAATTGAACAGTTAGACGAATTTGAAGCAGCTGAATTTATAGATCAAGCCAATTATATCCGTGTGTATACCAACACAATTGAGTATTTGAAAACGAATAAAAACGAATTCAATTTTTCGATGCGAATTCGTCCACAGCAAATTTTTCAATCTCAAAATAAATTCTTAGCACGTTGGTCTTTTCAACAAGTTATTTCAGCAACTAATTCCTTACGAAAAGAAGATGAAACTTTAGAGTGGAATCCTTTTACAAATTCCGATTTAATCATAGGGAAATCAAGAAACATTCGTTCGATTGTTTACTTTAATCAAGGCGCCAATTACAAATGGTTAGCGACGTACACGTTCAACCAACAAGCGAATCAAACTTATGTATATACGGGCGCTGAAGCACGCGAAATGCAGACGAATACTTTTTTAGTGAAATATAACATCAAACCTTCGTTCTCGATACAGAATGAGTTTGAAATTGGAAAGGTAAAAAACTATTCAGATGTGTTCTCTTCACGCCGATTTGAGTTAGAAAATTTCAAAATTCATCCCAAATTAACGTATCAACATGGGAAAAGTTTTTCAGCTTCGGTATTTTATTCCTATCAAAATAAGTTGAATAAAATTGGAATTGAAGAATTAAACCAATCGGATTTAGGAACTGAATTGCAATGGAACGAAATTTCTAAAATGAGTTTATTGGGAAGTTTTTCTTTTATTAAAAATTCATTTACAGGTAATGGAGATTCGGTTGTTGGAAACCAAATGATGGAAGGTTTACGTGCCGGAAATAATATGGTTTGGCAACTACAAGTGCAACGTCAAATCAATTCTTTTTTACAATTGAATATTTCATACGATGGTCGTAAAACTGAAGAAAATAAAGCAATTCATACGGGAAGTGTACAATTACAAGCAAGGTTTTAGTGTAATGCTGAATTTTTTGTCAAGCTGAATTTATTTCAGCTTTTCATTAAATGCGTTCCTGAATTAAATATATATATTTATTAAAACATTACTATGAAATATTTCAATCTATTATTTCTTTTGCCAATTATTAGTTTTAGTCAAGAAAAATTTAAAGCAGAATATAAGGTAAGAAATTTTGTGTCGGTAACGAATACAACACCAGAAAAAGCTAAGAAATTAGAAGAGGCGTTTTCTAAACCTAAATTTTTTGAACTTTTAGTAGATAAAAATCAATGTTTAAGTAAAGAGGTTCAGCGTATTGATAATTCTCAAAATAATTCAACTATAATTGATTATATCGATGGGAATGTTACTGATGTTGAAACTTATCTGAATTTAGAATTAAATAAGAAATTAATAACAAAAAATGTTGATGGTAAGTTCTACTTAGTTTCTGATGATGTAAATAAGGAAGATTGGGTTATTACAAAAGAATCTAAATTGATTAATGGATTTAAGTCTTATAAAGCAACATTATTAAAAGAGCCATATACGATAGAAGCTTGGTTTACAAAAGAGATTAAGACGAAATGTGGACCTAATGGCTATTCTAATTTACCAGGTTTAATAGTAGAAGTGAAATCTGTTTTTACGGATAAACCATCAACTTATTCAACGGTTAAATTAGAAACAATAAAATTAGATTCTAAATTATCTATTAAAGAACCTTCGAAAGGAATTAGAATGACTAATGTAGAGTTTAAAGAATTTATCAATGATTATTATCGTAAGATAGATGAGAAGTATAAACAAATGCAATCTCAAGGTGTAGATAGAAAATAAAAAAAACCTCGCTCAATGAGCGAGGTTTTATATTTAGAATCTAGTTTAAAAATTAGATCGCATCTACGATTGCATTTAAAGTTGCAGAAGGACGCATTGCTGCAGATGTAGCAGCGAAATCTGGTTGGTAGTAACCTTTGATTTCTTGTGCAGTTCCTTGAGAACCGATTAACTCAGCGTTGATAGTTTCTTCTTGAGCTGTCATTGCTTCAGCAACTGGAGCAAATTTAGCAGCTAACTCAGCATCTTTTGTTTGAGCAGCTAATGCTTGTGCCCAGTACATTGCTAAGTAGAAGTGAGAACCACGGTTATCGATAGTTCCTAATTTACGACCTGGAGATTTATCTGTGTCTAAGAATTTATCGTTCGCCTCATCTAAAGTATCAGCTAAAACTTGCGCTTTTGCGTTTCCTTGAGTTTGAGCTACGTGCTCTAAAGAAGCTTGTAATGCTAAGAATTCACCTAATGAATCCCAACGTAAGTAACCTTCTTCTTTGAATTGCTCGATGTGTTTAGGAGCAGATCCACCCGCACCAGTTTCGAATAATCCACCTCCGTTCATTAATGGAACGATAGATAACATTTTCGCAGAAGTACCAACTTCTAAAATTGGGAATAAATCTGTTAAGTAGTCACGTAATACGTTACCTGTAACAGAAATCGTATCTAAACCTTGACGGATTCTGTCTAAAGTTAATTTAGTAGCATCAACTGGGTTTAAGATACGGATATCTAAACCTGTCGTATCAAATTCTGGTAAGTATTTGTTTACTTTAGCGATCATTTCTCTATCGTGCGCACGGTTTTCGTCTAACCAGAAAATAGCTGGAGTAGAAGATAAACGAGCACGAGTTACAGCTAATTTAACCCAGTCTTTAATTGGAGCATCTTTTGTTTGACACATACGGAAAATGTCACCAGCTTCAACAGCTTGTTCCATGAATACATTTCCTTCAGCATCAACAACACGAATAGCACCATCAGCATCAGCTTGGAAAGTTTTATCGTGAGAACCGTATTCTTCAGCTTTTTGAGCCATTAAACCAACGTTTGGAACAGATCCCATAGTTGTTGGATCTAAAGCACCGTTTGCTTTACAATCTTCGATTGTTGCTTGGTAAACACCAGC
Organism: Faecalibacter bovis; assembly: GCF_017948305.1. NCBI lineage: Bacteria > Pseudomonadati > Bacteroidota > Flavobacteriia > Flavobacteriales > Weeksellaceae > Faecalibacter > Faecalibacter bovis. Next base: position 814,444 of record NZ_CP072842.1, on the reverse strand, counting down.
GTAGTTACGGTCTGGAATTAAAGCGAAAGTATCTTGTTGATTTCCTTCAGCATTCCACATTTGTCCAGAAGTACGGATCATTGCTGGCATAGAAGCATCAACAATAACGTCAGATGGAACGTGTAAGTTTGTAATTCCTTTATCAGAATTAACCATTGCTAATGCAGGTCCGTTAGCAATAGCAGCATCGATAGCAGCTTTTACTTCAGCTTCTTGTGCGTGACCAGCGATTTTGTTGTATAATTCACCTAAACCATTGTTAGGGTTTACATTTAATTCAGCAAATAGATCAGTGAATTGAGCGAATACTTCTTCGAAGTAAACAGAAACTACAGCTCCAAAGATAATAGGATCAGAAACCTTCATCATTGTAGCTTTTAAGTGAGCAGATAATAATACACCTGCAGCTTTAGCTTCTTCTTTAGTTTGTTTAACGAAAGCTTTTAAAGCAGCTAAGTTCATTACTGAAGAGTCAATCACTTCACCAGCTTTTAATGGAGCTAATCCTTTTAATTCTTTCACTGATCCGTCTTTACCAACGAATTCGATTTTGAATTGAGAATCGTTTTCAACAGTAACTGATTGTTCAGTTCCGTAGAAATCACCAGCTTCCATGTGAGCCACTTTTGTTTTAGAATCTGCTGACCAAGCTCCCATTGAGTGTGGGTGTTTTTTAGCATAATTCTTAACTGCTTTAGGTGCACGACGGTCAGAGTTTCCTTCACGTAAAACTGGGTTTACCGCAGAACCTAAAACTTTAGCATATTTCGCTTTGATTGCTTTTTCTTCTTCAGTTGCAGCATCAGCTGGATAGTTTGGTACAGCGTATCCGTGTGCTTGTAATTCTGCGATAGCAGCTGTTAACTGAGGAATAGAAGCAGAGATATTTGGTAATTTAATGATGTTTGCTTCTGGAGTATTAGCTAATTCTCCTAATTCCGCTAAGGCATCACCAATTTTTTGGTCGTCTTTTAAAAACTCTGGGAAATTTGCTAAGATTCTTCCTGCTAAAGAGATATCACGAGTTTCAACCTCGATATCAGCTGTAGAAGTGAAAGCTTTAACAATAGGTAATAATGAGTATGTTGCCAACATTGGCGCCTCATCAGTAAGAGTGTAAATAATTTTTGACTTTGACATTATTTTTAAATTTTTGTGACCTCTTGCGAAATCAATTTAAATACTACTTTTCAATTGTTTGATTTTGACTAAAAAAGTCAAGGTGTGCAAATATACGATTTTTAATGTTTTTTGAAAGTTGTAACCTATTGTTTTCCTTGAATTTTAGGATAAATTTCACAGTCGTATCATTATTATTCAAGTTGATAATTTTTAAATCAATTTTTAGTGAAATTGAAAAATAATAGCACTGAATATTATCAATTTAAGACATCTATTGAGAAAAAATAGTTTGGTTTTATGCTTTAAAATTCAAAAAAATATCTGTTTTTTCTTCATCAATTAATTATTTTAGCAAAAATCATCAAATTTTGAAAGATCAAAAAGCTACTTTGGCGTTTTACAACGTAGAAAATTTTTATGCTAAAACAAATTCTACGGAACATTCATTTTTACCAAGTAATTATGCAAAATGGATTGATAATCGTTATGAAACTAAAGTGGACAGAATTTCGCATGCAATATCAAGAATCGGATTCAAAGAAACTGAAGATTTACCATTATTTGTAGGTTTAGCAGAAGTGGAAAATGAGAGTGTATTAGAAGATATTATTAAGAATGCGCGTCTGCAAAAAGCGAATTATAATTATGTTTTTTATGAATCTTTAGATGAACGAAAAATTAATGTTTGTTGTATTTATCAAAAGGACAGGATTACGATTTTAAAATCAGAACCAATACGTGTGATTTTTAAAGATAGTTCTGGAAACAAATCTTATACAAGAGATGTTCTTTATGTTGAAGCTGAGTTTGAGAGGGAGAAAATCTATTTTTTTGTAGTGCATTTACCTTCAAAATTAGATCAAGAAATTAATCAAGAAAAGCGTAGAATTTTATTAAGTAAAATTCGAAAACAAATAGATTTAATTCTGAACGAAAATTCTGAAGCTAAAATCGTTGTGATGGGAGATTTTAATGATACGCCAACAGCAGATAATATAAGATTAGAGCTAAATACAAGAGCAAAACAAGATGAGGTAAAATATAACGAAATTTATAACCCAATGGTAGGTTTAATGAGTTATAAAAGAGGTTCATTAGTACATAAAAAACAATGGATGTTATTCGACCAGATTATGGTTACCAAAGGGTTTTTAACTGTTGATAGCCGTCTTCAATTCTTAAAAGCCGATATTTTTGATTCAGCATTTTTAACCCAAAACATAGACAAAATGGGAGCTTTCCCAAATCGTACTTTTATAGGTTCAAAATATTTAGGTGGATATAGCGATCATTTTCCCGTTTATGCCATAATTAAATATTAAATTTGCAATATAAAACTGAAAGGAAGTGAGAATTCATGACAACGGTCAAGTTGAACTTGACGGAATTGATAAATTGATTTTGAATGCTTTTATGGATAATGCAAATATTCCTGTATCTCAATTAGCAAAAGAATTGTCAATTTCTAATACAGCTGTACATCAACGTATCAAGAAATTGGAAACTTCAGGATTAATTAATTCGACAAAGACTATAATAAATCCGAGTGTATTGGGTTATTTAACAATGTCATTTGTTGGGGTTTTTATGGATAAATCATCATCATACATCAATGTGATTAAATCTTTAGAAGCAATTCCAGAAGTTGTAGAGGCTCATTTTACCACAGGTAATTACGGGATCTTTTTAAAGATTCTTTGCAAAGATAATATGCATTTGATGAATGTTTTGAATCAGAAAATTCAGCAAATAGACGGTGTAACTCGTACCGAAACGATTATTTCGTTGGAACAAACAATAAATAGACAAATCAAACTTTAATATATAAAGATGAGTATTAAAACATATTTAGACTCGACGTATCTTAAAACTCCAGAACAAGCCGGAATTTCAAATTCTGAAACTTTGGATCAAGTTAGAGCATTAGCTCAAGAAGCAATGGAAAATGGGATTTATGCAGTAATGATTCGCCCAGATTACGTACGCTCGGTTCGTGAATTGTTAGATGAAAATAAATCAGAAGTTGTTTTAGGAACTGTAATTGGTTTCCATGAAGGTACGAATGATGTAAACGAAAAATTAAGAGAAGCACAAAAAGCGATTGCTGATGGTGCGGATGAATTAGATTTCGTTATTAATTTCGAAGCTTTCAAAAAAGGTGAAGTGGAGAAAGTGGCTGATGAGGTTGAATCATGTACAACGGTTGCGTTAAGAGAAGGTAAAGTTGTAAAATGGATCATTGAAACGGCAGCTTTAACTGATGAAGAAATTATTTCTATTACACAATTAATTCGTGATATTGTAATAAATAAAATTGGTGAAGAACATGCACAAAATGTATTTGTAAAATCTTCTACTGGTTTTTATCAAACTCCAAATGGTGAGCCGAATGGAGCAAATGAGCATGTGATTAAATTAATGTTAGAACATGCAGGAATTTTACCGGTAAAAGCATCGGGAGGTGTTCGTAACATCGAGGAAGCACAGAAAATGATTGATTTAGGCGTAAAACGTATCGGAACTTCTTCAGCTTTAGCAATTGCAAAAGGAGAGCAAGTTAACGGAGGTTACTAAAAAAATATTATCCAATAAATTTTAAAAAACGTCTTTATTTTTAAGGACGTTTTTTTTATATCTTTCTTTATAAATTTCAGAATTGCGATGCCATTTACATTATCACACGCCTCAATATTTTTACCGTTTCATAAAATTTCAGGGAAATATGTTTCTTTAACAGGACTTGTCGTTGGATCGATGTCGCCTGATTTGGAATATTTTTCTCGAATGAAAATTTTAGCTACTTATGGACATGATTGGTTGGGTGCTTTGTATTTCGATTTACCACTAGCTTTAATTTATTGTTTTATTTTCCAGCTTTTCGTTCGAAATATTTTAATCGAAAAACTTCCAATTTATTTCAAATCGAGATGTATAAATTTTACAGCATTCGATTGGTGGAATTATTTTAAAAATAATTGGTTTGTAGTAATTTTTTCAATAATCATCGGTACATATTCACATTTAATTTGGGATGCTTTTACGCACGAATGGGGATTTTTCGTCAATCAAATTTCTTTCTTAAAATCAGTGTGGTTTGATGTTGGATTTGAAGTGAAAGGATTTAAATTTTTACAACATTTTAGTTCTGTTGTGGGATTGTGTTATATACTTTATTGGATACACCAACTTCCAATTTCTTCAATCGCAACCAAATCTTTTGACTATCAATTTTGGATGAAAATATTCGTTTTTACACTTATCTTTTCAATCATAAGATTTGAATTATTTCCGATAGAAATTACAGTTGGGAATTTAATAGTTGTTCTGATGATGAGTGGTTTTATAGCTTTAACTATAGCGGGAATTTTACATAAGATCAATAAAAAACCTCAAGTTTAAAACTTGAGGTTTTTTTTAATATTTAGAAATTTACTTTGTCTTTAATGTATTTTCCACTTTGGCAGAATTGTTTCAATTCATTCTCAATGAAAATTTCAATCGCTTCAGCATCTTCAGCAGGATACAATAAATGCACGTTTGCACCTGCATCCAAAGTAAAATACAATTGATTTCCAGTTTCACGACGGAATTCCCATAATTTATCAAGAGCCGCAACTGTATTAGGTTTCATTAAAATAAAAGCTGGGCTCGACATCATCATCATTGCATGTAAAGTTAAGGCTTCGTGTTCAACTAATTCTCCAAACGCTTTTACATCACCTGATTTTAAAATCGGAAGTAATTTTTGTAGATTCTCGTTTGCTTCATCAAAACGACGTTCAGCATAAGGATGACCGTTCATTAAATTATGACCAACAGTAGAAGAAACAGATTTTTCTCCTTCATGAATTAATAAAATCGTATCATGAAATGTTTTAAAAACATCATGAATTTCAGTGTCAGGATATTTTGTTCCATATAAGTCAGAACTTCCTTTCATAAAGTTGTTTCCACCCCATTCAACTAATCCTTTATAAACAGATCTACATGCGCTTCCAGATCCTAATCTTGCTAAAAATGATGCTTTCTTTAAAGCTTCATCTTCCGTTAAATTTGCGCCTAATAATTGTTCAATCTGTACTAAACAAAGTGCTAAAGCACTCATTCCAGATGCTGATGATGCAATACCAGAACTATGTGGAAATGAATTTGAGGTATGAACTTCAAAACTATATTGTTCCAAAAACGGAATATATGCCGTAATTCTCTCGAAGAACGTTATGATTTTAGGTGCAAAACTTTCTTTAAATTCGCCTTCTAAATGAACTTTTACATCAAAACCATCTTCCTGTTTTGGAGTAAATTTTAAAGTAGTTTCTGTGTACGAATTGGTTAAAGTATAACTGATAGAACTATTGGTAGGAATTTGATTTTCCTTTTTCCCCCAATATTTAATCAAGGCAATATTTGAAGGACTTTTCGCTGAAACTTCACCTTCCTTTAATAAATATATTGTGTCTAATGTTGTTTGAAATTGCTTTTCCATGTGGGCAAAAATATCTTATTTAGAAGAAATAATTTTTTGGTAATTATTATAATGATAATCAATTGCTTCTTTAACAGGAATAAATTTGTAATTTAAAGTATTGATTATTTTTGAATTATCGTATTTGGTAAACGTCGTTAACGCATGATAAGTTCCACTATCTAAAGTTGGAGTTCCGAAATGTTTTGTGACAGATGTTACTAATTGTAAAACTTTTAAAGTTTTATTAGAAATTGAATTGATTTCTTTTTGTTTCTTTTTCGCAACATGTGCTAAAACTTCTGCATAAGTAACGTTTTCAGCGTTGATTATATATTTTTGATTATATAAATTTTGGTCGTATAAACTGATAATTATTTTAGTTACATCGCGAACATCTACAAAACCAGTTCCGCCTGTAGGAGCGTAATTATTAATGAAATTGTCTTGGAATAATTTTTCACTTTCGCGATGTCCATCGTAAGAACCAATTATGATTGAAGGATTAACAACAATAACATTTAGACCTTCTTGTGAACCTCTCCAAACCTCCATCTCTGAACGGTATTTTGAAATGGCGTAAGCCGAATGTTTAGCGTCATTGTTCCAAGTAGATTTTTCATCAATCAATTTAGTTACTGGATTAATATCATCCATTGCAGCTATCGAACTTACATATATAAAATTCCCAACTCCAGAATCAATTGCTTCATTAATTAAACCTTCAGTTCCGAAAACATTTGTTTGGATTACTTTTTCGGCATCTTTCGGATCAAAACTTACAAATGCCGCTGTATGGAAGATTGTTTTTACATCTTTTAAAGCGATAGATAAAAATGTAATATCTAAAATATCACCTTCTATCCATTCAATTTTATGAAAAATTTCCTGTGATTTATTTCGCTTAAAAAACAATTCAACTTCTCTGATATTAGAATCTGAGCGTTTTAAGGCACGTACTTTTTCACCTTTATCTATTAATTGTAATAATAAATTACTGCCGACTAAACCTGTACCTCCTGTAACAAATATCATTATTGTTTTTTTAAACGCTATCAAAAATATGAATTTTTAAAGAGCGAGGATGTTTTTGTTTATTTTTTTAAGATTGAAAATGATTTTAAAATCACAAAAAACTTAATAAAAACTTAAATTATAAATCAAAAGTTAAAAAAATAGGTGATTTAAGAAGTGTTTTTAGTTAAAAACAGTGTAAGTATTTGATAAATAAACTTGTTTTTATCAAATAAAATAAATTTTATTATTAACAAAAATTTAAAAAACAGTCAAAATGATTAAATATAACGTCGTTTTAACCTAGTTTATTGTGATGATTTTTCAAATTTTAAACAAAACAACGTTAAATTTATATTAATATTCTTAAGAAAATGTTATTATTGTACCACTAAATAATAAATTGACACATGAGAAGAAAGTTAACTTCATTAAGTCTTTTAGCTTTTCTTGGGTTTGGAGCTGTAGCATACGCTCAAACTACAGGAACTGTAAATGATAAAAATGGTTTTCCTGAAATGGACGTTCCAGTTCAAATCAAAGGAACTAATACGGTGGTTTATACAGATGAGAATGGTGAATTCTCTATCGATGCGAAAGTTGGTGATGTATTATTAATTAACGGAAAAGAAGTAGTTGTTACTTCTACTACGTTAGGTACATTAGAAACAGCATCAGTTTCAGATAATATCGATTTAGAAGAAACAGTTATCGTTGCTTACGGTGTTCAAAAGAAAGAAACAGTTGTAGGTTCTAATATTCAAATTAAATCTGAAGCTTTTGAAGATCGTCCTTTAACAAACGTTGCTAAGGCATTAGAAGGAGCTCCAGGGGTGCAATTCTCAACGACTACTGGACAACCAGGTTCAGGAGTTGATATCCGTATTCGTGGTATCTCTTCATATAATTTATCAAACTCTCCATTATATATTGTTGATGGTGCTGTATTTACAGGATCATTATCTGATCTTAACCCTAATGATATCGAGTCGTTTAGCGTGTTAAAAGATGCAGCTTCTACGTCATTATACGGTTCGTCAGCAGCGAATGGGGTTGTTATGATTACGACTAAAAAAGGTAAAAAAGGTAAAAAAGGTACTTTCACATTATCTACAAATACAGGGGTAGTAACTCGTGGTATTCCTGAGTATGATAGAATTGGAACTGAAGATTACTACAAATTAACTTGGACTGCAATGCGTAATGGATACCAAGAGTCAAATCCAAATGCAACTTTAGAACAAGCGAATACGTGGGCATCTGAAAACTTAATTTCTCAAAACTTACAAAATAATATTTATAACGTTGCAAATAATGCAGTTGTTATCAATGGGGAATTAAACCCAAATGCATCAATGTTATTTAATGATTTTGATTGGCAAGATTATGTAACAAGAGTTGGATCTATCCAACAATATAGTTTAGGATATGCAGGAGCGACAGAAAATACGTCATATAATGCTTCGATGTCTTATAACAATGAAGAAGGTTATGTGATTAAATCAGATTTTGAGCGTTATACTGCTCGTGCAGGTGCAACTACTGATGTTTCTAAATGGTTAAAGTTAGGAACAGATGTTGCTGGTACCTTAACTAAATCTAATCAAGCTGAAGATGGAGAAGGTACTTCTTACATCAATCCTTTCTACACAGCTCGTTACATGGCACCAATTTATTCTCCATTCTTATATGATGCACAAGGGAATAGAATGTATGATGCAAACGGAAATGTTAGATATGATGGTACTTTTACAAGAGGACGTGGTGCTGGTGCTGGAGCAGGACGTAATGTTTTACAAGAAACATTATTAAATGACCGTATCAGAGAAACAAATGCTGTTAATGTACGTTCTTTTGCAGAGTTTAAATTATTACCAGGTTTAACTTTCAGAACTAACGTTGCATACGATGTTCAAAACTTCAGATTCAAAGCTTACGGAAATAAAGAAATTGGTGATGCAATTGGTACTGCAGCATTAGCAATTGAAAGTCAAAAAACATCAGGTTTAACATTAAACCAGATTTTAACATACCAAAAATCTATTGGATTAAATAACTTTACAGTTGATTTAGGACACGAGTCTTTTGACAGACACATCGATTACCAATACACTAGAAAAACTGGTGAGGTAATGGCTGGAATTAAAGAGTTGTCAAATTACTTAACTACTACTAGTGCGAGTGGATATACTTATGATTTAAGAAAAGAATCTTACTTTGCACGTTTAGGATACGATTATGATAGTAAATATTCTTTATCTGCTTCTATTCGTCAAGATAAATCGTCTCGTTTTGCTGAGGATAATAATAAAGGTATATTCTGGTCTGCTGGTGCAGCTTGGAACTTACACAGAGAATCATTCTTAGTTAATTCTAACGTAGTTAATTTATTAAAATTAAGAGGGTCTTACGGGGAAGTTGGTAATGATGGTGGTATTTCTTCAGCACCTGGTTATCAAACTGACTTAAATTTATTCTCTTTAGGATATAATAATGCAGGTGAAACAGGAGTATTATTAACTCAAATTGGTTCTGCTGATTTAACATGGGAAACTAATGCACAATTTGATGTAGCAGTTGAATTTGGATTATTTAACAACCGTGTTGCTGGTACTGTTGAATACTACAACAGAAAAACATCTGACTTAATTTTTGCTGTTCCTACTCCAGGATCTGACGGGGTTCCAGGAAATTCTATCAACAAGAATATGGGAGATATGCAAAATTCAGGTATTGAGGTTGCATTACAATTCGGAATCGTACGTAACGAAAACTTTCGTTGGGACTTCAATGTGGATGGGGCAACAATTAAAAATGAGATCACAAAATTACCAGATGGTCAAGAAGAAATTATTAATGGTACAAAGCGTTTAGCTGTTGGTTCTTCTATCTATGATTTCTGGTTAAGAAAATTCCATGGAATTGACCCTAACGATGGACGTTCATTATACGTGCAAGATCCTACTCGTGCTGACGATGCTAGTACACGTGAAATTGATGGTAAAAAGTATACAATTAACCACAATAATGCAGAATATGGTTATGTAGGTTCTGCAATGCCAGATTTATACGGAAGTTTCTCTAATAACTTCTCATACAAAGGGTTCTTCTTGAATACGTTATTTACATATCAAATTGGTGGACAAACGTATGATACAAACTATGCAAGTTTTATTGATACTGCACCAGATGGAGGAGCGTTACACGTAGATATGTTAAATGCTTGGACTACTCCAGGACAAGTAACAAACATGAACAAGTTAACTACAAATAATACAACGCAAAACTTAGCAGCTTCGTCTCGTTGGTTAGTAGATTCAGATTACTTAGCGTTTAGATCTGCAACTTTTGGATACACATTCAAAAAAGAACAATTAGAAAGTTTAGGATTCTCTTCTTTAAAACTTTACTTAAGTGGAGAAAACCTTGTAAGTTGGACAGCAAGAAAAGGTTTAGAACCAGTTCAGTCATTTAACGGTACAACATCTTATCGTTTTACTCCTGCTAGAACTATTTCTGTTGGATTAAATGTTCAATTTTAAAAATTAATAAAATGAAAAAAGCAAAATATATATTAGCAGCATTAGTTTTAGGGTCTTCATTAACTCTAACTTCATGTTCTGATGATTTTTTAGATACGACTCCGACATCAAGTGTTTCTGATGCTGTAGCATATGCGACAGGCGAAAACTTAATGGTAATCATTAACGGTATGCACAGAAATATGTATGTTCGTCAAAACTCTTCACAAGGGCAAAACGGATATACAGCTCAATTAATTGTGAATGAGATTTTAGGTGAAGATGTTATTTTTCCTACTCAAGGTAATGGATGGTTTGTAAGTGGAATGAGATGGTTAACTAATAATAACGAATCTTCTACAGATTTATCTTACCCATGGAATTTCTGGTACGGGATGATCCGTTCTGCTAATAACGTAATTGTTTACGGAGAGGCAGCTACAGGTGATCAAACGTTAAAAGAAAAAGCTATTGGAGAAGCTTATGCTTACCGTGCTTACTCACATTTCGAATTAGTACAACGTTATGCTAACCGTTATGTAAAAGGACAAAATAACTCTCAATTAGGAGTTATTATCCGCACAGATCCATCTTCATCAGAAATCTTAGTGCCTAAAGCAAGAAATACTGTAGAAGAAGTTTATGCTCAAATTTGGGCTGACTTAGATAAAGCAGAGCAATTATTAACTGGTAAAACTAAAACTAATAGTTCTCACTTTGCTTTAGATAATGTTTTAGGACTTAAAGCACGTATTGCTTTAGTACAGCAAGATTATGAAAAAGCAGCACAATATGCAGCTTTAGCGCGTCAAGGTAAATCATTAATGACTCAAGCGCAATACAAGCAAGGGTTTAATGATTATACTAATCCTGAGTGGATGTGGGGTATCACAATTGTTGCAGATCAAACAGATTACTTTGGTAACTTCCATGCTTACATGTCTCGTAACTATAACTCGACGCAAATTCGTCAAGCGCCTAAGGTTATGAACCATGCATTATATGCAGCTTTCCCAACAACTGACGTTCGTACACAAGTAGTTGATCCAACAGGACAGCATGCATCTTTAAATTTAGCATCTAGTTATTCTAAATTCCCATATACGTCTGAGAAGTTTATAACTAAAAATCGTGACAATAACACACCATTAGGTGATGTACCATTTATGCGTGTTGCAGAAATGTACTTAATTGAAGCTGAAGCGAAATATTTCTTAGGAGATGAAGCTGGTTCTAAAGCTATTTTAGCTCAGTTAGCAACAGCTCGTGATACTGCTTTTACAGGATTTACAACTTCTGGTCAAGCGTATTTAGATGAATTATACTTACATCGTCGTATCGAATTATGGGGTGAAGGATTCCGTTTCTTTGATTTAAAACGTACTGCTTCTCCATTAAATCGTCGTGACACAGGTGCTGTTGCAGCTGTTATTAACAATGTATGGGAAATTCCTGCAAATGACTTAAGATGGACTTGGGTAATTCCACGTTCTGAGTTAAATGCAAACCCATTATGTGAACAAAACCCATCATAATTGAACAAATAGTCAATTATATAACATTATAAAAGGTCGGCAATTGCCGACCTTTTTTATTTATAGATATTTTTTACGTTTAAACCATGCATAGATAAAAATTACGAGTATTAACATGGATAAGATACAAATTGGATAACCCCATTTATAACTTAATTCAGGCATGTAATTAAAATTCATTCCATAAATTCCAACGATAAATGTAAGAGGTAAAAAAAAGGCTGAAAAAATGGTTAAAGTTTTCATGATATCATTCGATTTTTGGCTATTTAAAGACAAATAAATCGATAATAGGTTTTGTACATCTTCAACGATTTGGGTATGTAAATGCAGCATTTTTATACAATCTTCTTTCAAATCTTGCATTGTACTTGTTTTATTATTCGAGAGTGTATATTCGTTTAATGCATCAAGCGTGTAATCTAAAATTTTTCGACAAGCAGATGCTTCTCTTTTTAAATGATATAAATTTTGAAGTTTTAATTTTTCAAAATTATTGCTAAAAACCATTTCTTCTAATGTATTAATTTCCTCATCCATTCGGTCAGCTGGAGGTTCGAAAGTTTTTAAAGTTTCGTTTATAATATTATAAATGATACCCTTTTTAGTAACTTTATTAGAATCTGTTTTATGGATGTATTTTTGTAGGACACGATCAAATACCGACGCTTCTTTTTGGTGTACGGTAATGATAAAATCTTTCCCAAAGTAAATACTTATTTTGTGGCTAAATTCCCGAACTACATTTTTTAATGTTCTTTTTTCTTGATCAAAAAATCGAACTAATAGAAATGATATATGCTCATCAGATTCAAATTTTGGCAAATGTCCAGGCTCTAAACTGTCTTCAATTGTTAATTTTAAAAAGCCATATTGAGAAGCAATTTCTTCTAATTGTTTAGTGGTAGGATGATGTAAATTAATCCATTTGATTTGTTGATTTTGAAAAAAAACTTCCATATGTAAGCAAGGATTTAGTTGATTTTCTATTAAAGATATAGAATTTAACGTTATAAGATATTTTCAATTTAAATAATAGATTAGAAATTTATAACTTTACACCTCGCAAATTTTTTTTAAAATATAATATATATTATGAATCCATTCATTGAAGAACTTACTTGGAGAGGGCTAGTTCACAACATTATGCCAGGGACTGAAGAGCAATTGTCTAAAGAAATGACTTCAGGGTATGTGGGATTCGATCCAACTGCCGATTCTTTACACGTAGGTAGCTTAGTGCCGATCTTCTTGTTAGTTCATTTACAACGCCACGGGCACCGTCCGATCGCGTTAGTTGGTGGAGCAACAGGATTTATTGGTGATCCAACAGGAAAAGCAGCAGAAAGAAGTTTATTAGACGAAGAAACTTTAGATAAATATGTTGCTGGTATTAAAGGACAATTAGCACGATTCTTAGATTTTGATTCTAATAATGGGAATTCTGCAATTTTAGTTAATAACTACGATTGGATGAAAGAATTTTCATTCATTGATTTTGCACGTACTGTAGGAAAACACATTACTGTAAATTATATGATGTCTAAGGATTCGGTTAAAAACCGTTTATCTGCAGAATCTAACGTAGGAATGTCTTTCACAGAGTTTACATACCAATTAATTCAAGGATATGATTTTGTTCATTTATACCGTGAGTTAGGAGCTAAATTACAAATGGGTGGTTCTGATCAATGGGGTAATATTACAACTGGTACAGAATTAATTCGTCGTATGGATGGTGGTGAAGGTTTTGCTTTTACATGTCCATTAACTACAAAAGCGGATGGAACTAAATTTGGTAAGTCTGAAGGTGGAGAAAATATTTGGTTAGACAAAAACCGTACATCTCCTTATAAATTCTACCAATTCTGGTTAAATCAAGCGGATGCTGATGCAGAAAAATACATCAAAATTTATACGTTCTTAGATAAAGAAACAATTGATGAATTAATTGAGCGTCACCGTCAAGAACCACATTTACGTGAATTACAACGTAAGTTAGCAACTGAAATTACAATTTTAGTTCATGGTGTTGATGAGTTACGTAAAGCGGAAAAAGCATCTCAAGTTTTATTCGGTAAGTCAACTTCAGAAGATTTAAAAGAATTAGATGCAGATACTTTCTTATCAGTATTTGAGGGTGTTCCACAAGGTACAATCGATAAAGCTGATATTGATGCTGGATTAGATATTGTTGCTGCTTTAGCTGAAAAATCAGGGTTTTTAAAATCAAATTCAGAAGCAAGACGTGAGTTAACGGCAAATTCTATTTCGGTTAATAAAGAAAAAGTAACTGAAGAGTTTGTTTTAACTGCAGATAACTTAATTGCTGATAAATACGTTTTATTACAAAAAGGAAAGAAAAATTACTTCATCTTAATTGTTGAGTAATCTTATATAATAAAAAAACAAAAAAAAGGAGCTTATTAAAGCTCCTTTTTTATTTGATAGAATTGATAAATGAATCAACCGATTCTGTTATATTATCTGTTTCTGAAATTGTTCTTAAAAAAGCACTTCCGATAATTGCTCCGTTAGAATATTTCCAAGCTTTCTCTACATCTTGTTTCGTAGAAATACCAAATCCGATTTGATAAGGTTTAGTTAATCCTAAGTCTTTTAATCGAGCTAAGAAATCTTCATTATAATTAGCTTCAGTTGCACCCGTTGTAGCAGAATTTGAAACTACATAAATGAAGCCTGTTGTCGCATCATTAATTTCTTTTATACGATCTGCCGGAGTTTGTGGAGTTATTAAGAATACTACACGTTGTTCATATTTTTCAAATAGCTCCTTGTGTTGGTCTAAATAAATTTGGAAAGGCATATCAGGTAAAATTAAACCAGAAACACCAGCATCCTTACATTGTTTTAAAAACTCTTCTGCTCCATATTTTAATAATTGGTTGTAATAACCCATTAAAACTATTGGTGTATGAATTTCGTCTTTCACACTTTTTAATTGCTCAAAAAGTATATTTAATTTCATCCCGTTTGCTAAAGCTTTTTCACTTGTCGCTTGGATAGTTGGACCATCGGCTAACGGATCTGAATAGGGGATACCAACCTCGATAATATCAACTTTGTTATTTTGTAATTGTTTTAAAATAACAGGGGTATCCAAAAGATTTGGATACCCCGCTGTTGTATATATCGTGATTAGATTTTTCTTTTTTTCTTGAAGTTTTAAATCTAATGCGTTCATTTATTTTATTGATTTTAATAATATAGTATATACAGGGAAGTGGTCAGAGTATCCATTTGCACGGTAAGTATCGCCGCTCCACATTCTGTTTGGATAACCTTTATACTGACCTTCTTTAGATACTAAGTAATCTTTGTTGTAGATTTCTGTTTTAAAAACTTTATAAGTAGAATAATCTTTATCTTTTGTAGTTAAAGAAGCAGTTGTGATAATTTGATCAAATAAATTCCAAGAATCACGGTAAGCTAACGTTCCAATTCCTTTTTTAAATAATGGAATCATTGGATTGTAATACCCATCTTTCTGAACATTATTGATATCACCTGCTGGATTAAATACCTCCTTCACACTTGGATCAACAGGATCATCATTTAAATCACCCATTAAAATTACTTTTGCATCTTTGTTTTTAGCTTTTAAAACGTCAATAACATTTTTAGCAACTTTAGCAGCTTCAATACGGCTTGGTCTTGAAACTTTTTCACCTCCACTACGTGATGGCCAGTGATTAACTAAGAAAGTAATTTCTTCACCATCTAATAAACCTGTAACTTGTAAAACATCACGTGTGTATTTTCTTTTTCCGTCATTATCAAAAATGAAAACAGGATGAGGAGCCGCTTCTGTTACAACAAATCTACCTTTCTGATAAATTAATGCAACATCAACTCCACGAGCATCAAATGAATTAAAATGTACAACACCGTAGTTGTATTTTTTTAATGCAGGAGAATTCGTAATGTCAATAACAACTTCACGATTTTCAATTTCAGATAAACCTACAATTACAGGAGCATTACCAGTTACATCTTTACCTAAATCTGCAATAACAGAAGAAATGTTATTAATTTTTTGTGTGTATCTTTCTTTTCCCCAAACTTTTTTTCCATTCGGTAAAAATTCATCTTGTAAAATTAACGGACGAATAATTTTTTTCCCTTCAATGTTTTCAAAAGTGTACTGTTGTTTAAAAGATACGGTATCGTATTTAGAAATATCAGAAACAGGAATTGACTTATGATAGTTTGGATCGTTAAATTTTAACGTTCCATCTATATAACCAGCAGATTCTATTGTGTCAAAAATATTTTCAACATTGTAAAAACCAACAGCTGCACTAGCGTATTTAGTTTGCGCAGAAGTGTTTACTGTTAAAAATAAGAAAGTTAATAGAAAAAAACTTAAAGATTTCTTAAATTTGAACATATATTATTAATTATGATTTTATTAAATTTGTTGTCCTTTTTTTAAAGGGCTAATTTATAAATAAAAATTCTTTTGAATGAATAAATTATTGTTAAGTATTTCTCTCTTCGCAGCAGTCGTTGGAGTTGCGCAGGCTCAGACTAAAATCACGGGTACTGCAAAAAATTCTGCAACTGGAGAAGAGGTTTACAATCTTACGGTAAGATTAGACGGTATGTCTAATGATGCTGTACTAACCGACCGAATCGGATACTTCCAATTTGTAGATGTGCCAGATGGTACTTATAAATTACAAGTTTTTGGTGTTGGATTTGATCCTTATGAGCAAACAATTTCTGTAGCAGGGCAAAAAGAAATTGAATTGGGTGAAATTTTATTATCATACAACCCAAATAATGTTGATGTAGGTTTAATCACATTAAACGATGATGAATTATCATCAGATGAATCTTCAACTTCTTCAAGTGCTGGATTATTACAATCTTCTAGAGATGTTTTCGCTCGTGTAGCAGCATTCGAATTAGGATCGTACTGGTTTAGACCAAGAGGATATGACAATAAGTATAACGATGTTCATTTTAATGGTGTTCGTATGAACAAAATTGATAATGGTCGTGCTACTTTTAACAACTGGGGAGGTCTTAATGATGTAACAAGAAGACCAGACGAATTAACTTATGCTTTAGAACCATCTACTTATACATTTGGTGATATTGGTGGAGTTACAAACTTCGATACTCGTCCTTCTACCATGAGAAAAGGTGTAAGTTTATCTTATTCTGCAACGAACAGATCGTACAGAAACCGTGTTATGGCAACTTATAACACTGGATTAATGGACAACGGATGGGCAGTTATGTTCTCTGGTTCTCGTCGTTGGGCTGAAGAAGGATTAGTGGAAGGAACTTTTCATGATTCTTGGGGATATTTCTTAGGTGTTGAAAAAAGAATTAATAAAAATCATACATTAAATTTTACTACTTTCGGTGCTCCTAACCGTCGTTCTACTGGATCTGCAAATACGCAAGAAATGGTGGATATGAAAGGGATTTACTACAACTCTTTCTGGGGTTGGCAAGATGGTGAAAAACGTAATGAGCGTGTAAGAGAAACTTACGAGCCAGTTTACCAATTATCTCACCATTGGAATATTAACGAGAAATCGAAATTATTAACTACAGTTTCTTACCAAACAGGTCGCGAACAAGGATCTCGTTTAGATTGGTACAATGCACCAAATGCAACACCAAACTATTACCGTAATTTACCTAGTTGGTATTTGTTTAACGAAGATCAAGAAGGATTTGAAAGACAAAGAGAAAACTGGTTAAATGGTTCGGCTTCTCAATTAAATTGGAATAGTTTATATCAAGCAAACTTAAATGTTAATAAACATTCTGTTTACTACTTAACAAATGATGTAAACGAAGATAAAACAGCTTCTTTCTACACAAACTTTAAAACTGAATTAACAGATAATATTGATATTGTTGTTGCTGCAACGTATCAAAATGTAAAATCTGAATTATTCCGTGAAGTTGAAGATTTATTAGGAGGTAACTACGTTTTAAACTACGATGATTTCAATAATTATTATTTTGATGAAAATAATAAAGATTACGTAGCTAGAGTTGGTGATCGACACGAATATAACTACGAAATTAATCGTAATTATGCTGATTTATATTTCCAATCAAAGATTAAAGGAAGTTTCTTAGACTTAACAGTTGGTATGAAAACTTCTTATACAGATTTTTATCGTGATGGTAAATTCTTAAACGGTTTATATCGTGAGAATTCTTTCGGGAAATCTAAAACTTATGATTTCTTAAACTTCGGTGTTAAATCAAACTTCTTATTCAAATTAGATGGACGTAACTTTATTTCTTTAAACGGACAATATTCTACGGAAGCTCCTACAGCTGATGAGGTTTTCCCAAATGCACGTTTGCACGATATTACTGTTGAAGAAGGAATTGTTAACGCTAAAATTTTAGCTACTGATTTATCTTACGTTTACCGTGGGCCACGTGTAAAAGCTAGAGCAACAGGTTACTATACAAAAATTGAAGACGAAATTGAAAAAGGTTTCGGATACATTGATGGTGGTGAAGGGCAATATTTCGTTGCTGAGATAATGACTGGTGTAGATAAGCAATACGTTGGAGGTGAGGTTGCGATAGAAGCACAAATTACTCCAACAATTAAAGTGACTGGAGCTGCAGCTGTTGGTCAATACACTTACACAAACAATCCAAATTATTACTTATTCTCTGATGATTTCATGGTTGATGGAGGCGAAGCTTTCAAAAACTATGGTACAGCTTATTTAAAAGATTATAAATTACAATCAGGACCTCAATCAGGTTACTCTTTAGGTGTTGAATATCGTGATCCAAAATTTTGGTGGGTTGGTGTTTCTGGTAATTATTTAACAAATAACTACTTAGATGTAGCGCCATACCGTAGAACTACGAACTTTATTACGAATACACAAAATACAGTTACAGAAGAGTCTTTAAGAGAAGTACTTAAACAAGAACGTGTATCTGATGAATTTATGTTAAATCTTAATGTTGGTAAAACTTTCCGTTTTGGACAGTATTATTTAGGTACAAGTTTAACTGTTAACAACTTGTTAGACAACAAAAATTATGTTACAGGTGGATTTGAGCAATTACGTTTAGGTAACTATGATAATGCGGTTAATCAACATCAACAAACATTATTTGGACCTAGAATGTTCTACGGAGCAGGAAGAACATTTTTCTTTAATGTTTATTTAAGATTCTAATTAGGTATTATTTACGATTAAAAAAATATAAAAATGAATAAATTCAATAAAATATCATTAGTTCTTGCCTTAACAGGTGGACTATTTTTTACACAATCTTGTGTTCAGGATGACGAATATTCGATTCCTCCAATGGATTGTACAGGTTTAACAACTACAATGTCAATTCCTCAGTTAATTGAAGATGTACAATCTTCTACAGAGCCAAATAATTTAAGACCTTATCTTGAAAATGCAGTTATTGAAGGATATGTAATTTCAAGTGACGAAACAGGAAATTTCTTTAAAACTATTTCTATACAAGATCATCCAACAAATCCTACAACAAATGGAATTCAGATAGAGATTGATGCAAATTCTTTATATACACAATATCCAATTGGTTCAAAAATTCAAATTGAATTAAAAGGATTAGTTGCAGGTTACGATAGAGGTGTGATTAAATTAGGTACAACTTATGTACAAAATGATGAAACACGAGTTGGTCGTATGCCATCTGCATTAGCTACAACAAACGTTAAGAAAACTTGTGAATCAGTTGAGCCTTTAGCTCCAAAAGTTGTAAATACAATCGCGGAAGCTTTAAAACCAGAGAACATTAATACATTAGTTACGATTAAAAACGTTCAGTTTGCAAATCCAACTGAAGATGTAACTTATGGTGATGCAGTAGGTTTAACAACTGTAAACCGTCAATTAATCGATAGAAAAGGTAAAGTTGTTGATTTACGTAACAGTGGATATGCAACATTTGCTGGTGAAAATTTACCTACTAAATCAGGAGAAATTACAGTAGTAGTATCTATCTATAACTCAAGTTACCAATTATATATTCGTGATTTAAACGATGTTAAATTTGATCAAGACCGTTTCGAGCCAGGTCAAGCAGAATTACCAACATCAGCAGCGAAATTCCCATTCTTAGGTGCAGACTTTAACAACTGGGCTGATTTCTTAGCAAGTGCAAATAACTTTGCGTATGATCCGATGGTAAAAGAAGCAGCAGGACAAGGTATCAATGGATCTGGAGCTTTATTAATTGATGGTCAAAGATCTGCAAATGGATTTGTATTCACAACTCGTCCAACAGTTACAGATTTACCAGCTAATCCAACAAAATTACACTTCTGGGTAAAAGGTACAGCTGCAAAATCGTTAAACATCTATTTATATAAAAATGATGGAACTAACTATTCTTTCAATGTAGGTTCTTTAACAGATAATAAATTAGTTACTGAAAATAATGGAGGTAACAACAGTTATACTGGAACAATTAATACAAACGGTGAATGGAAGGTTGTTCAATTAGATTTAGAAGGATTAACTGATATTAATACGTCTAACATTAATGGTAATTTCATCGCTTTCCGTGTAGGAAATAATGCGAATTACAACTTATTAGTTGATAATATTACAATAGAATAACGATATCCTTACAATGATATTTAAAAAAAAGAGACTCTATATGAGTCTCTTTTTTATTTATAAAAATAAATAATTCGTACATAAAATGCTTTAAAATTGATTAAATGGATATGGTCTTGATTATCATTGTTTTTATTTTATAAGCATATTTATATCAATGATAATTCTGATTACAACTTATCTGTTAAAATTAGTTAATAATAATGATTCTGAAATAGTAATATTTCTCAAAATTATATTCAAACATAGAATATTTAAACCTTAAAATTCACTATATTTTAATAATAAATTAATAAATAACTCATGTTTTTATTGATTTATCACATGACTTAATATTTGATTGTTAAATATGTATAAAAACGAAAAAATATTTTGTAGGTCTTGTTTATCTTAAAAAAAAGTTAGAGTTTTGTCCAAAGTGTTATAAAAATTAGACTATGAGGAGAACATTAACTTCCCTTAGCTTTGTTGCTTTCCTAGGATTAGGAGGTTTAGCAATGGCTCAGGTGACAGGTGTGGTTAACGACGCGAATAATTTTCCAGAAATGGACGCAGAGGTTGTCGTTAAAGGAACTGACAAAGTTGCTTACACAGATGAAAACGGAAAATTCGATATCGATGCTAAAATCGGTGACGTTTTAATCATTAACGGTAAAGAATTTACTGTAACATCTAACAACTTAGGTGTTGTAAAATACGCAGAAGAAGACGTAACATTACAAGAAGTAATCGTTACAGCATATGGTACTCAAACGAAAGAATCTTTAACAGGTTCTGTAGGTGAAGTAAAATCAGAAGAATTAGCGAAAGTTACTTCTGGTAACGTTGTACAAGGTATGACAGGTAAAATTGCTGGGGTTCAAATTGTTTCTAACAATGGTTTACCAGGAACTGCACCTAATGTACGTTTCAGAGGTATTGGATCTATCAATGGTTCATCTGCTCCGTTATACGTTGTAGATGGTGTTCCATTCAACGGAGATGTATCAGGTATTAATAACCAAGATATTGAATCTATCTCTTTCTTAAAAGACGCTTCTGCTGCTGCATTATACGGAAATCGTGGAGCTAACGGGGTTATTATCATTACAACTAAAAAAGGTGTAAAAGGTAAAACTCGTTATACTTTAGATTTAAAATCAGGTGTTGCAATGCGTGGTGTTCCAGAATACAACATTTCTAAAAATGCTGCTGGTTACTACGAGGATTACCACAGAATGCTTAAAAACACAAGTATTCACAATGGTTCTTCAGAAGCTGATGCTCACACATTCGCATCAAACAATTTAATTACAGGATCTAACGGATTAGCTTACAATGTAACTAATGTTGCTAACAACGCAATTATTGGTGCTGATGGTAAGTTCAATTCTAATGCATCTATTTTATACCAAGAAGATTGGGCAGATTTCATGTTCAAAGATGGAGGTTTCTACACAAACACTTACTTTAGTGCAAATGGAGCAACAGATGATACATCTTACTTCTTCTCTGTAGGTTACGAAAAGAATGATACTTACATGGTAAATTCTACTTTCGAGAAATTTACAGGACGTTTAAAAGTTGATAACAAAATTGGAGATAGAATTAAAGTAGGAGGTAACTTAGCTTATACTTTATTATTAAGAAATATGCCTGATGGTTTTGATGGTGGTACTTCTTACTCTAATCCATTCCAATGGACTAGAAACATCGCTCCAATTTATCCATTATATGCATACGATGCACAAGGAAATGCTGTTTATACTTCAAACGGAGATAGAGCTTATGATGATGGTACAGGAGTTTACTCACCATTCGTAAGACCTTACGGAGGTATGCAAAATCCTTATGCAACTGCACTTTATGATGTTAAGAAAAGTAGAGTAAACCAAGTTTTTGCTAATACTTATGCTACATTTAATATCTTAGAAGGATTAGATTTTACTTATTCTGTAACAGGTGAGTTTGCAAATAATGATTGGAAAAGTTTAGATACATCATTATACGGAGATGCTGTTGGTGTTAATGGGCGTGTATATAATTCTATGCAAAACACTTATTCTATTACGCAACAACAGTTATTAACATATAAGAAAAGAATTAACGATCACAATTTCGATGTTTTATTAGGACACGAAACTATGGATCGCCAAGTGGACTTTTTAGAAGCGCACTCTACTAATGGTTTATTAGTTGATAGCCCATATTTAAACCACTACGCGTTATTACGTGATGCTACAGGAAACGGTACTCCTTACGCAACTGAAGGTTTCTTCGCTCGTTTTAACTATGATTACGGAAACAAATACTACATCAACGCGAATGTTCGTCGTGATGGATCATCTCGTTTCCACCCAGATAACAGATGGGGTAACTTCTTTGGAGTTGGTGCTGCATGGCGTGTTTCTCAAGAAGCTTTCTTAAAAAATTCGAAAGTAATTAACGAATTAAAATTAAAAGCATCTTACGGTGAACAAGGAAATGATAACTTAGGATATAACTTCCCATACAAGGATTTATATACTATCGTTCAAACTACTAACGCTGGTGAAACTGCAATTTCTTACAACCAAACGTTTAAAGGAAACAAAGACATCACTTGGGAAACTAACGCAAACTTAAATGCTGGTATTGAATTAGCTTTATTCAACAGCCGTGTTACAGTTGATGCTGAGTATTTCTTAAGAAAATCTCAAGATATGTTATACATGAGACCATTAAATGTTTCTGAAGGATTCTCATCTTACCCAGAAAATATTGGTGACATGGAAAACAGAGGTTTCGAAGTTACAGTTAATGCTGATGTAATTAGAACTAAAGATTTCAGATTAGGTGTTTTTGCTAACGTAACTACATTAACAAATGAAATTACTAAATTACCAGAAAACAACGTAGTTTCAGGAAGTTACTTATTAAGAGAAGGTGAGTCTATGTACAGCTGGTACTTAAGAGAATATGCTGGAGTAAACCAAGAAACTGGAGCTGCACAATTCTACAAAGTTGATGCTACTACAGGTGAGAAAACAATCACTGAAAACCACGCAGAAGCTACATTACAATTCATTGGTAAAAATGCTGTTGCTAAAGTTTACGGAGGATTCGGTTTAAACATGGATTACAAAGGACTTGATTTCGGAGTTAACTTCGCTTACCAAGCAGGTGGTTGGGGTTACGATTCTCAATACATGACATTATTTGACGGTGGTCGTGGTGAAACTTTCCACAATGATTATGCAAATACATGGACAAGTGAAAATAGAAATGCTGCATTACCAGTAGTTATAGCAGATAATGCTAAACAATACTACAGCACTTCTACTTTAGGATTAATTAAATCTGATTATATTTCTTTACAAAATATATCTTTAGGATATACATTCAAAAAAGGATTAGTTGATAATTTAGGATTAACAGCTTTAAGAGTTTATGCTTTAGCTGATAATGTTTGGGTTTGGTCTAAACGTAAAGGATACGATCCAAGAATGAGTTATACAGGTATTTCTGATACAACGTATTCTCCTATTAGAACAATTTCTGCAGGTGTAAACTTTGCATTCTAACATTTTTAAAGAAAATAATTATGAAAAAATATATCTTAACAATTTTATCAGCAGCTTTATTTGTTAGCTGTTCAGACGATTTCTTAGATAAAGATGCTCAAGGAACAGTTTCTGCTGATCAATTATCAGACGTAATTAAAAATTTCCCAGAGAAAGCTTTAACAATTGTTGAAGGTGCTGAATCTGGTAACAATAAGTATTTAATTCAATTTAATACAAACGGTGCTGCTGCTCACGATGATTTCGGTTACATGTCAGTTAAATTAGGTTTAGACCACATGACAAACGATTTCGTTGCTACAGCTTCACACTGGTTCAACTCTTACTACATGTATGTAGCAAGACAAGAATCAAACTCAAGAAACTTAATGGTTTGGAAATACAATTATAAAGTAATTTATAATATGAATAACGTTTTATCATTAATCCCTGCGGATGCTAATGATGAATCAGTATTACAAATAAAAGGTAGAGCATTAGCTATGCGTGCACAGGCATATTTAGATTTAATTCGTTTATACGGTAACGGAGATTTAGGTATTCCTTACTACAGCCAAGAATTATACGATACTAACCGTGTACCTACAAACGTAGTTTACCAAAACATCGAGAATGATTTATTAGAAGCTTACGAGTTATTACAAAACTATACTCCAGCTAATAAGCAAATGATTTCTAAAAACGTTGTTGCAGGTTTCTTATCAAGATTATACTTAACAACAGGTAACAATGCTGCTGCTGCACAATACGCAAACGCTGCACGTCAAGGTTACGCACCAATGAACGAAGCTCAATTAAAAGACGGATTTGATGATATTTCTAATCCAGAGTGGATGTGGGGAGGTGATATCGATGGATCTACTTCTACATCGTACGCATCTTTCTTCTCTAACATTGGTAACTTAAACGACGGTTACGCTGGTTTATTACAAGTATACAAAGGAATTGACAAACGTTTCTATGATGCTTTACCAAGTACAGATATTCGTAAAAACAACTGGTTCGTAACTGAAGGAAATTCTTACGGTTTACCAGCTTACGCAAATATCAAATTCGTTGATGCTACATTCTTCGTAGGAGATTACGTATTCATGCGTGCTGCTGAAATGTACTTTAACGAGGCTGAAGCATTAGCATTATCAGGAAATGAAGCTCAAGCAAAACAAGTTTTATTTGAGATCATGTCAACTCGTGATACTGCTTACCAATTATCTTCTAATTCTGGACAAGCTTTATTAGACGAAATTCGTTTAAACAAGCGTGTTGAGATGTGGGGTGAAGGAACAACATTCTTTGACATGAAACGTTGGAATGAAGGTTTAGATAGAACTTACACAGGATCTAACCACGGTTCTCACGGGTTATTAAATTACCCAGCAGGTTCTACGAAATTTACTTTCCAAATTCCAATTTCAGAGATCAATACAAATCCAAATATTGTTCAAAATCCATTATAATTTTGGAAACAGTATAAAAATAAAAATCCCCTCATTTGAGGGGATTTTTTATTTATATCAATATTGATTAATAATCATTAAAAAATTCAAAAGCACGAATTTCACACCAAGAATTAGATTCATTTCTTAACGGAAATGCACAATGTCCTCCATGTTTTGGTACTTCAAAGAAAATGTGCGGATATTGTTTAAAACGATCTTTTGGATAACATTCTGCTCCCAAAAATGGATCGTTTGCAGCATTTACAATTAATGTAGGAATTTTTACATGATCTAAAAATGTCGATGGACTTGCTTTATGGTAATAATCTTCTTTGGATTCATATCCATGCAATGGAGCGGTAAAATATTCATCAATTTCATCGAAAGATTTAATTTTCGAAATCATCGCTTCATTTAATTTTCCAGGAAATTGTTTGGCTTTTTCTTCAAACTTTGGAACCAAAGTCTTTTTAAAATTGTTTAAATAAACGGTGTTTGGAAACACTTTTAAAGTTTCCGAACATGATTTTAAAGATATTGGAATAGAAAACACACAGGCTGCTTTAATTGCTGCTGGTACAGTATATTGTCCCATATAATTTACTACAATAGCCCCGCCCATAGAATAACCAATTAAATAAATGTTTTCAAAGCCCTCGGTTATAGCTTTTTCTATCACACGATTAGCATCGTCAGTTACTCCATGATGATATAATCGTAAAGTTTGGTTCATTTCACCACCACAACTGCGATGATTCCAAGCTAAAATATTAAATCCTTTATCATAGAAATAATCCGAGCAAGTATTCAAATATGTACGTTTAGAGTCGCCTTCTAAACCATGAAAAAGAATAACCAATTTCTTTTTATCAGACTGAAATCTCCAATCCAAATTTAAGAAATCGCCATCATCAGTTTTAATTTTCTCTCGTGTATAATTTGGTACAGGATATTTTTTATAACGTGTACCAAGAATAGTAGATAAATGGGCATTTTTTCGCCAAAAACCTTCGGCTTTGTAGGTCGATTTTTCGATGATTGGCATATTGTTTATTTAGTAGATTTTGACATCCATCAAGAAGTTATTTTTAATTTCTTCATTGATGTTTGCGATAATTTTAGATTTTCCGTAAGTTAATTCTTGTCGCATAGCAGGCGAATTAATTTTTACATATAATACGCGTTGTCTTACTTCAACACGTTCAGTATATTTCTCAAAAAATTTACCCATTACAGTTTTCCAAGCTTCTTCTGCTTTTACTTCCCACATTAGTTCTTCTTTACCATTTAAGCGCATGAAATGGCTAAAAGCATCGCCTATTGATTGTGTATTTTGTCTTTTTTCATACTTTTTCATAAACGGAAAACTTTACTTTCAGAATTAATTTGTTTGATGATATTTTCTGTACGATCGGAGTGAGTATCAGTAATAAAAATTTGACCAAATCGTTCTTCATTCACCAATTTGATTAATTGAGTGACACGATGTTCGTCTAATTTATCAAAAATATCATCCAATAATAAAATAGGAGTAACATTTAAAACATTTTTTATAACGTCTAATTGCGCTAATTTTAATGCAATTAGATATGATTTTTGCTGCCCCTGAGAACCAAATTTCTTTATTGGATAATTGGTAATGGTAAAAAGTAAATCATCTTTATGTATCCCAGTAGTTGTATATTGTGCCGCACGATCTTTAAACAAAGCTTGTTTTAAAGCATCTTCAAATAGTGCGTCATTCAATTGTGATACATATTCTATATTTACAATTTCACGACCTTCAGAAATTTCAGCGTAATATTTTAAAAATGCATTTAGAAAAGTTGAAACAAACTCTTTTCGAACTTGATGTATTTTTTTTCCTAAATGAATTAATTCTTCATCATAAATTTCTAAAGTTACCGCATCAAAAGTATTGTTAGCCGCAAAATATTTTAAAAGAGTATTTCGTTGTACTAATACTTTATTGTATCTCATCAAATCAGCTAAATACTGTTTATTTGATTGTGAAATAATATTATCTAAAAATTTACGTCTAACTTCACTTCCTTCCTTGATTAAATCACTGTCGTAAGGAGAAATCATCACCAAAGGATATTGGCCAATATGTTCAGAAATACGATCATAAGATTTAGAATTTCGCTTCAATTGTTTGGCTTGTCCAGAACGTACTAAACAAAAAATAATGTCTTCTTTTTCGTTTTTATCAAAAGTTCCTTCTAATGTAAAATATTCACAATCAAATTTAATATTCATCGCATCTGAATGATTCAGGTACGATTTACTTAAAGCTAAATAATGGATAGCATCCAAAATATTGGTTTTACCTTTCCCATTTTGTCCTACAAATGCATTAATTTTTGGTGAAAATTCGAAATTCTTTTCCTCAAAATTCTTGAATTGTCTTGCTTTAAGTTCTTTTAAATACATAATGCAAAATTACGATATTTTTAGTGATATAATTTCTGGATTTTAGCAGCTAAAATCTAATGAAGTTCAAGGAATATTGTAAATTATGTTTACTTTTATTTTTGAACCAAATTTGAACGATTTTGAATCAATTTATCCTTATATACACTGAAAAAAACACCAATAGAATTGAGTATATTTTCGATTTTATATGTTGTGATTTTTTGGGTATTGATTTTAAAATTACAACTGATGTTACGGAATTTATAAATTCAGATTTGCCTAAAATAAATTTTTCAACTCATTTTTTTGAGGATGAAATTAATTTCCAAATAGATGATATTTTAGTGGAGAATGAAATTAGAGATGATGTAAATTATAATCAACTAAGTGAAATTGGTAAATGTTTTTATTGGTTGAGTCGATATGAAGAATATATTGCACAACAGCACCAATTTGATCACCATAATCGATTTTTAGGTTCCGAATTAGATTATTCTAAACCAATTGTTGATCTAATAGTTTTAGAAATTCAGAAAATTATTCAATTAAAATACCCACATTTTCAGTTTAATAAAAGAGAATTTAAGCAAATTAATACACATGATGTAGATTTCAGTTGGAAGTATTTGAACAAACCTTGGTTTGAAACAATTGGCTCGATCGGAAAGAAGGTTTTAAAAGGAAATTTTAAAGAAATAAAATCTCAAATAGACGTTCTAAGTTATAAAATAAAGGATCCATATGATCAATTTAATTACATCAAACAACTATCAGATAAATATAAAATTGAATCTATTTTCTTTTGGCTTTTAGGCGATAAAACTGAATTTGACCGAAATCTAAATTGGGAGAATCAAGCTCAAGCTGATTTAATTAAAGCAACAAATCAATGGGCAAAAGTAGGAATTCATCCTTCATACATTTCAAATTTTAATGAAAGTTCACAAGCTTTAGAAATTAAAAGATTAGAAAAAATACTGAATAAAAAGGTTTTAATTTCAAGACAGCATTTCATTAAACTTAACTTTCCAAACACTTATCAACAGTTGTTAATAAATGGAATTAAGGAAGATTACTCCATGGGATTTGCACATAAAACAGGTTTTAGAGCTGGAACATCAACACCTTTTAAATGGTTTGATTTATCAACAAATCAACAAACAATGTTAATAACGTATCCTTTTGTTGCAATGGATGTTACGTTGCGAAATTATATGAAATTAACAATTGAAGATGCAATAATTGAATTGAAAAATCTGAAAAATAACGTAAAAGAAGTAAATGGAACTTTTATAACCTTGTTTCATCAATCTAATTTTGAGGACGAGTGGTCAGATTGGAAAATTGTTTACGAAAGCCTTTTTAATGATTAAAAGAATTAAAAGAAAAGATTTAGATCTTGAAAAATATACAAGATGTTTAGCGCAATCAATTAATTATATGATTTATGCAGAACATTGGTATTTGGATATTTTAACCAATAAACAATGGGATTGTTTGATTTTGAATGATTACGAAGCGATTATGCCTTTACCTTTTGTCAAAAAAATTGGCATTAAGTTTATTTCTCAACCCATATATTGCCAACAATTAGGTGTTTTTCATTCAAAAAATTTTACAAAAGAATTATTTTTAGAATTTCAGAAAATATTACAAACAAATATTGTTAGGTATTACTGTTTTAACGAACAAAATGTCTTGGATTATGAAATAGAAAATGCGACTAAATTAAATCAGATTTTAAGTCTTAATTTCGATTATGATTCTTATACTTCAACTATAAGAAAGAATAGAAAACAAGAAATTAGAAAAGGTTTACCAAAGCAATTTTCAATCGTAGAATCTTCTAATGATCAGAGTTTTATTGCGTTATTGAAAGAAGATTATCAAGAAATTAAAAACAATTTATCATTGGATAAATTACAGCTTTTGGTGATTGAAATTCAGAACAGAAATTTAGGTAAAACAATTTCAATTCTTGAGGAAGGAAAAGTTGTAGCCAGTTCTTTTTACATTGTTTCGGGCAACCGATTAATTCAGTTGTGTAATGCAAAAAGAATAAATTATTCAATAAACTTTAATACGTTTATCGTAGATTTTATGATAAAAAAATACACGAAAAAAGGATTGATATTAGATTTTGAAGGTTCATCAATAAAAGGTGTTAACGAATTTAATTCAAGTTTCAGAGCTGAAAATAGATATTTAAAAGTGTATCAAAATCTTAAATTTTAAAAATGAAAAAGAATTTCTACGTACTCTTAATTTCAATCTTTTTCATCATTCTTTACAGATTTACGAGTTTTAGCAAAATAACATTCGGTGATTCTCTGGGAAAGATTTTGGATATAGAAAACAATAAGTTTAACATGGAAACATATTCGATAACGCATTTTTTGTATCAAAATTTTACCGTTTTAATCTATAAAATAGTTCCATTTATAGATCCAATCGAAATAGGCAGATGGGTAAATATTTTATGTGCAGTATTGGTATTGGCAATTTTGTTTAAAACAATAGAGAAGATTTTCAACGAAAAATGGATCGCAATTTTAGGAACTTTAGCCTTTGGTTTTTCATTTACTTTTTGGAAAAATACATCCAATGTCGAAGTTTACACGTTTTCGCTGATGTGGATTATTTCTTACGTTTATTTTTCTGTTCGTTATTTTAAAGAACAACATAAAAAATTTTTCATTTATGCAGGAGTTATCTTAGGAATTAGCTTGTATAGTCATATTCAAGGGATTTTGTTACTTCCGTCTTATGCTTTTCTTTGTTTTGTGAATTTCAAGAATTCTAACAATCTAAAACATACAATATTTTGTCTCTTAATACCTGTTTTGTTTTTGTGCAGTTTATATATTTACCCGATTTTGAATCAAGAAAGTATAAAAAATGTACTTTCTTCATCTACACAAACATGGGTTTCTGATACTTATAATAAGCCAATTTCTTCTTTTGCAAAAGATATCGCAAAAGCTATATTTTATTTGGCTTATAACTTTTGGTTTTTAAATTTATTGGTGCTTTTTCTACCTTTTAAAACCTTATATAAGAATTACATTTTTTTATTTTTGGTAATTATTTGTATTCCTGTGTTTTGTTTTTCAACAATTTATGCAGTCAGTGATAATTATGTCTTTTTCTTGAATTTTAACATCTGTTACATGATCATTTTATGTTTCGGAGTCGCAAATATTTCATTAAGAAATCAAGCGTTTAAAAGACTGGTTTTTATTTCAATTTTAGCAACTCCTTTTTATTATTTTTCGACAAGAGAAATTGCTTTAATGACAAGTTTAGGGAATAAATTTCATACTGAAAATGCATACAAAGGCGGATTAAATTATTACATGGTTCCTTGGCTAAACAATAACAAAGGATTAATCGAGGTTTATTTAAATAATGAAGCTGAAGGGAAAGATATTGATTGGATGTTTCAATCAGTTAAAGAATTTATTGAAATTCGTTCTGATAAAATGAGTTTAAACGAAATTAAAAAATTGTAATATTTTAACTAAATTAGTAATAAACAATCTGATATGAAGTTATTTGTTTATTTTTCGATTCTAATTAGTTTTATTTCATGTGCTGTTAACCCAACTATTGGTTTAACAATGCCAAATCAGCAAAGCGGAAATACAACGACACCTTCTAATACTTCAAATTCAAATCAGGGTGGACAACTAACTACAATAGATAATTTTAAAATCACAAATGACTTAAATCCAATCACATTAAATGTAAATGTGTTTGTGTTAAAGCGTGACAATAAAAATCAAACAAATTTTGATCTAAAAAATGCTGAAGAAAAGCAATTATTGACAGAATATTTTGATAAAATTAATACCTATTGGAACAATTTTAAAAAACCGCAAGATTTTAGTGGATGCTATACAGGAACAGATTTTTATAGCGATTCTAAAATCAGATTTAAATTTAATTTTATTGAATTGGTAGATGCTTATGCTTGGGATTACATGAATAGTGGAGCCGATTTAGCTGCGAAAAAATACAATGGATTATCGCCATCAGAAAATTGGTATTTGAGTAATTTGGATAAAAAATTATCTGCAGATTCGTCAATCCCAAAAGGTGTATTTCTTTACCTAACTATGGAAGGGAAAAATTTTGATGAATTAAATAAAACCAAAGGTAAAGGCTTTCATTTAATTGGGACTGAAGCTTCTCAATTTCCCTCTACAACTAATTTAGAGCGAACTTCTAGCGTTCATGTTCCTAATCGATATTTAAAATATTTATGGCATCGTTATCAGGCGCCGATAGAACATAAAACAAATTGGAATGACACTCGTAATTGGCATTTAGGCGATGCAGTTGGTACTGCTCACGAATTGGGGCATACTTTAGGTTTGTCGCATAGTAACGAATATCACGGCGTAAACAAATGTCAATACAGCATTATGTCGCAGGCTGCTGGTCATGCTCGTAATTATTTACAACCGACAGAAATCCTTAAAGCACATAAAAATTTACGTGAATCAAATCTGATTCAGTTTGTAACAGACGATTCTTTTTTAGGAAATACTTTCTCTATCAATAAAAATGAAACATGGTCAAAAAAGCAGCGTTTTTATTCTAATTTAAAACTAGAAGATCAAGTCATTTTGACTATTACTGAACCAATAATTTTACCACCTCAAGCAAAAGTAACTTTTGGTAAAAACGCTAAAATTATATTCACTAAAAATGGAAAATTAACTCAACCAAATGGAGCTGAATTTTCAAATTTTGTGAATAAATCATCAAATTCAATTACAAAGAATTAAGCTGAATATTTGCACGAAAAGTACGTCTTGGATTTTCGTATTCCTGCCACAATCTTGTTTTAAAATTCTTTGGATGATAAATTGCGCACATTGTATTTTCAACATGATATAAATTTTTATGCATTTCAGTTGGTGTACCATCTAAAATTGCATTCAAAATCTCATATCTAATTTTTTCTGGAGAATAGGCGTAGTCATGCCAAATTACGATTGAATTTTCATGAACCAAATGTTTAAAAACATTTTTAGTGTCTGAAACTACAAAATCATATTCGTGATTTCCATCGATAAAAATAACATCAAATTTTTGATCTAATCCAGCAAAATCAAATTGCGTAGAATCACCTAAATGTTGTTTGATTTTAGAATTATTTTTGATGAAAAATCCATGAGCATCAGCGTAAGCTTGAGATAAATTAAATTTTTTAAAATCGTTTGCTCCTAAATCCAATGTATTTAAATCTTTCGCAACGTTGATAAGATTAATAATACTTTCACCTCGCCACGTTCCAATTTCAAAATATTTACAATTTTCGAATTGAATACACGCGTTTTTTAAAAGCAATAAATCGGTTATCATAGATCCACCATCTAAAAAAGCAACCGTATCTAATTCACCATTAAATTGTGGAAATATTTCGTTTAAAGCAACTTGATTAAAACCATTTTGGTAACTATTAGAGGTCTTATCTTTCCAATTTTCATTTTGGTTAATCAATAGGTTGATTAATGAAGGTTTTTTCAATAAAATTTGAATTCCTTTCACTATTTTTTTTAATTTATTCATTTGTTTTTAGAGCGTTTAAGTATGTTTTAAATAGATAAGCCGAATATAATCCAATTGTTGTAAAAGTCAGCATTAATCCTGTTGCAGCACCTTCAATTCCATATTTTGGGATTAATAATAAATCGAAAATAACTAATAAAATGATTGAAAGTATCGAAATTCGAATGTTCCAATTTGCTTTCCCAATTGCACTATTTAGATTTATAAATATTACACGTGTTAACATAGCTGCAACAACGGCTAATGTAGCGATAAAAAAAGTAATATTTCCGCCGCTATAATCGCTGTTAAAAAACAGTTTTATTAACCATTCTTTCAAAAAAAAGCTGCCAACAAGTATAATTATACTAAGAGGAATAAATAATCGATAATAATTAAATATATATTGTTTTAAAAACGTCTTATTTGTGCTGTTTTGTATGATTCTAGGCATGTCTGTTTGGAACAACATAGACGGTATAAACAATAAATTTAATGGTAAGATGATGGCTACTTTGTATAAAGAAATGTCTTTGTCTGTCATAAACAAAGCAATCATTGCAATGTCAATAGAGAATAAAAGTTCTGACGCAAAATAAGCAACAGATTCAACCCATCCATAACGCCACATTTTTTTCCAATCTAAAGTTTGTACAGTATTTCTTGTGAGTAGAAATAAATTTTTTGTGTAAAAAAACAAACTAATAAACGGAGAAATCGCTAAAGAAATCATGTAACCGAAAACTCCAAAGTAAAAGGTTAGCATAAAAGTTAGCGCTAAACCAATTAAATTAACCAGAATATTTACAGTTGCAAATTTTTGATTTTGACCATTTATTCGGAAAAAAATAGTCAAATGTGATTGTAAAAACACACCGATTAATCGAATGGTAAACATTGCGATAATCCAACCTAAATGTTCAAATTTTAGTGAATATAGATTTGAAATGATTATAAATCCAACCGCAAGAATGAATTGATTTCGAAGTCCTTTCCTGAAAATTTCTTGACTTAATTGTAATTTTTCCTCTTCTGTTTTTTGTTCAGAACCAAATTTTAAAAACATAGAAAATGTTCCGAATCCACTTAATGGAATAAAGAAGGCTAAAACGGACGCAATTAAAGTAACACGACCAAATTCTTCCTGAGAAATCATTTTTACGATGAAAATCGTATTGATTAACATAACCAACTTTTCAACGATAAAAGCCGAAAAAACGAATAATCCTTTATTCTTGAAAAAATCTTTTAAGAAATTGATTAAACTATTCATGTTTGGAAGAATTTAACTCGTTATAAATTTTATCGTAAGCTAACGAAATTTCTTCTTTAGAAAAATGTTCTTTGGCGTAATTGTGCATAGCTTTAGGTGCAGCAAAATCTTTTCCTTCGATTACACTTTTCATTGCATCATACAATTGATTTTCGTTTTCAGAATCGATAAGAATTCCGAAATTGTTTGGTAAATATTCATTGATCCCACCAACATTTGTTGCAATAATTGGTAAACCACAAGCAAAGGCTTCTGCTTGTACACAAGGCTGATTTTCGTATCGACTAAATAGTACAAAACAATCTGAATCATTCATTTTCTGATTCACTTCATGATGTTCAAGTCGACCAAAAGGGAAAATATATTTATCTAAATTATTGGTTTTAACGAATTCATGAATTGGTTGTAAATCGCCATTTCCACCGATTTGGAATTCAAATTCGTAACCATCATTTGCTAGCTGTTTTGCAACATGCAACATTCCTGAAATATTTTTATGTTGATCGCCTAAATGAGAAAGATGTAAGAATTTTATTCTTCCAGTAGGTAAAGTCTTTCTAGGAGTGAATTTCGACAAATCAACCACGTTAGGAATAACTTTATAATTTATAGATGGATTAATTTTTTTAATCGATTCCCCTAAATGTTTGGAAACAGGCAAAACCAAATCAACAGAATCCAAAATTCGACGGATTGCAGTTTGTTTATATTTTGCAAGAGTTTTAAAATTTTCAGGATGTAATTGTGTCCAATGCTCTGTAAGAATGAGGTTTTTCTTGTATTTATATTTTAAATATACAGCAACTAATCCTGCGGGATATACAACGTTTAGGTGAATTAGATCAAAAGGTTTAATAGATTTGGTTCCGATTAAATAAGCTTGAATTATCAACAACAAATTAAATGCACTTATTTTTGAAGGTTTAAAATAAACGATTATTTCTTTCAAACCCTTTTGTTCAGAAGATTCAATTTCGAATTTCTTACCTTTTAAATTTGGATCTTTGATTGCGTGAACCACCGTAACATCATGATGTAAACTTATAGCTTGTGCATGGCGTTGAATAAAATCACCATTATCTATTAAAATTCGATCTGGATACCAAGATGTAAGAAATAAAATATGTTTACGCTTTTTTACCACTTAATTTAAGTTGTTTTAGTTCTCTTAAAACGAAATATAATTGAATTAAATATCCTATACCAGCTAGGATAGAATATACATATAACGTGGTAAGCATATCTTTTCTTATACCTCCGATTATTACAGAAAAAATAGTAATTAAAACCAAATAAATATTGAAGTATAAAGCGTAATGATTTTTACGAATAACAACTACGATTTGAGAAATTGGATTCATCGCACTTCGACACAAAATCCAAAATGATAATATAAATACATAAACACTCAATCCATGCCATTCATCTCCTAAAACCCATTCTAAAATGTATACGCCAATAACATTCATTCCTAATAAAAATGCAGCAATTGCACCAACATTATACAAGATAACTTTTAAAGAAAGATCATATAACTTTTCTGGTTGATGATTCATCATACTTGCAGATTTCTGAAAGAAAACTTTAGACATTGCATTAGATAAAATCAATAAAGGTGTAATTAACATCTTAGCCGACATTGCAAAAAATGCAACTTCTATTTTTGTGAAATAAAACACGATTAAAATCGGCATTAAATTATTTGCAATTGCATTTAATGAGTCAGATGGTAAAGTGTATTTTATAATTTCTTTGTTCTTCGCAACAGTGTTTTTAAAGAGACTGAATTTTGGTTTCTTTAATCGACCTTTCGTTATCGAAAAGAAATAAATACAAGAAATAATAGTTCCGACTATAGTTCCGTAAATCAATCCGTTTTCTTTGTATCCTAAAAAGTAAAATAAAAACTGAAAACCTACTGAAATTAAAGCATTTATAATAAATCCTTGGGAGATGATATTAAATAATTGATACTTTGTAAATAAGGAAGTTTGTAAATTATACCAAGCTGTAAACAATCCTGCAACAGAACTTAATAAAACAACCCAAAGTGAAGTTCTAAGTGTAAAAATTTCGTCTGCAATCGCATATCCCAAAAAGAAAATTAACGTTGCAATAGACGTAATAACCAACAACGTAGAAAATAGATTTCGAATAGCTTTTGTTGATTTTGAGATAACGAAGATGTTTTCTAATCGGAAGGTTGTCAAAATCGAAAGTATCGCAACAAAACTTAAAAATACATTGTATGTTCCGTTATGTTCCGGTCCGTACCATCTACCAAGTACAAATCCGCCTAAAATCATAATGATTTGAGCAACTGTATTTCCAGCCAACAAGGAAAGCACTCCTTTGGCATTCTTGGTTTTAAATTTTTCTAACCTCTTTTTCAATCTTAGAATTTCTTGAACACAAATCTACATCATAAATCATTAACTTTGCGACCTATGAATACGATTAAACATGTCTTTTTCGACTTAGACAATACCTTATGGGATTTCCGTAAAAACGCAAGGTTCGCTTTAGCTGAATTATATATAAAATACGATGTTGAAAACCGATATGGTTTTACGTTTGAAGAGTTTCATCCACATTACCACGAAAGTAACGAAGGGCTTTGGGCGTTGATTCGTGATAAAAAAATTACAAAAGAAGAATTACGCGCGCGTCGTTTTAAAGAAGCTTTTGACAATTTAGGAATTGATAACGATGCATTAGCTCGAATTTTTGAGGACGAATACATGGAAACTATAACAAATTACAATGAAGTAGTTGATGGTGCGATGGAATTGTTAAATTATTTGAAGCCAAAATATAAATTACATATTATAACAAATGGATTTATTGAAGTTTCAAAACGTAAGATTGAAACTTCTGATTTAAATGGATATTTTGATACAGTAACTTATGCTGATGAAATACAAATTTTGAAGCCAGATCCGCGAATTTATAGCTATGCAATGGAAAAATCTGGAGCCAATAAAAAAGAATCAATTTATATTGGTGATGATTGGATTGCTGACGCTGTTGGAGCAAAAGCATTTGGAATGTCAGCTATTTTCTTCGATCGGTTAGATGATAATTTTGAAATGGACGACGTACCGACAATTAAACATTTAGATGAAGTAAGAAAATTCTTATAAATTGTTTTT
Organism: Faecalibacter bovis; assembly: GCF_017948305.1. Classification (NCBI taxonomy): domain Bacteria; kingdom Pseudomonadati; phylum Bacteroidota; class Flavobacteriia; order Flavobacteriales; family Weeksellaceae; genus Faecalibacter; species Faecalibacter bovis. The sequence goes on along the minus strand of NZ_CP072842.1, from coordinate 776,777 downwards.
GATTTTGCCTGTTATGTTTACTTAAATAAATGGTAATAATTAACTTATTTCATTATTTTTGATAATATATAACGATAAAAATATGTCAATCAATCAACTACAATTTCCTTTAGATTTTAAATTTCATATCGCGACTTTTTCAAACGATTTTACAGTTTCTGATGCAAATGGAAACTCGGTATTCTATGTAAGAGAAAAAATGTTTTCTTGGAGAGATGTGATTAAAGTGTATAAAGATTCAAATAAAACGGAGATATTATACGAATTACGCTCGAATAAATTAATCGATTTTCAGCAGACTTTTACAATTACAAATGCAAATGGAGAAGTGGTTGGAAAAGCGCGTCGTAAGACTTTAAAATCTCTTTGGACAGCTACTTTTCATTTATATGATGCGAATGATAATCATATTTTCACGATTAATGAACGTAGTGGTTTAGTAAGAATGATGGACGGATTGTTGGGGCAAATTCCGGTTTTAGGATTCTTTTCAGGATATGTATTTAATCCAAAATATGTACTAAAAGAATTGAATGGAACTGAATTAATGGAAATTTCTAAGGAACCTTCATTTTTTGGTAGAAAATTTAAATTAGAAAATTATAAAGCTCAACCAGAACAGTACGAGTTGTTTATACTTTCTTATATGATGCTATTAATTGCAGATCGTAACAGAGGTTAAAAAAAATAATTAAAAATATTTGGAGTTTCAAAAATCTGCCTTATATTTGCAGTCCAAAATAAGAACAACAGTTTCTTGTTGGAAATGGCGTCGTGGCGCAACTGAATAGCGCACTTGATTACGGCTCAAGAGGTTGCAGGTTTGAATCCTGCCGACGTCACAAAAGAAAAGCTCATCAAAAATGATGAGCTTTTTTTATTGGTGCATATTTTCTTGATCTGATAAAATATCAACACTTTCTTTAGTAATAATATTTGGCTTTTTGTTCAAAAAAAAGCTAAGACTATTTCCTATCCAAGTTAGCCAAAATAAATAAAATCCTATTTTAAAACTATTGTTCATTAATCGGTTGGAAGTTTCTGTAAAATTAAAATACGTCATATAAAATCCAACAGTTCCAATGATGATTATAATTAAAGGAAAACCATAATATCTAACCTTTTTATCTGTGTTTTTTTGTATAATACTTAAAATGAAAAAGATAATTATTTGAATAACGAACATAATTAATCCCGTTTTCCACCAAGATTTTAGTATGCTATATTCATTGTAAATAAATGTAATTCCAGCTTTGCTTAATAATGACATTTTTGAAATTAATATTCCTGATAACAACGATAAAAATGCAAGTAGAAGAACAAGTATAATTTTATTTTTCATAGTTTATAAAATTGGTTTCAGGGAAAAAAGAAACAAAATTTAAGCCATAAAAAAAATCCCTTTCGTTAGAAAGGGATTTAAAATATCTTGATCCAATTTGGATTAAAATTCAATTTGCTCGAAACGCATTAATTCGCGGAAATCGTTTAAACGATCATTTAAAGCTTCAACATCTAAATTTTGTAAAGATTCAGTACCGAATTTTTCACAAGTTACAGAAGCTAATGCAGATCCGAAGATAATTGCACGTTTCATGTTCTCGAAAGAGAAATCGTTAGTTTTTGCTAAGTATCCAGAGAATCCTCCAGCGAAAGTATCTCCGGCTCCTGTTGGATCGAAAACTTCTTCCATTGGTAATGCTGGTGCGTAGAATACTTGTTCGTCTTGGAATAATAAAGCACCATGCTCACCTTTTTTGATGATTACAGTTTTTGGTCCCATAGAAGCAATCTTACGAGCTGCTTTACGTAAGCTGTATTCACCTGACATTTGACGAGCTTCTTCGTCGTTGATAGAAATTACATCAACATTTTTGATCACTGCCATTAAATCTTCCCAAGCACAATCCATCCAGAAATTCATTGTATCTAAAACAACTAATTTAGGACGATTTTCCATTTGCTCTAAAACTCCTGCTTGTACTAATGGGTGTAAGTTTCCTAACATTAATACATCAGCATTTTTCCAATCCTGAGGAACAACTGGGTTGAAAGTTTCTAATACGTTTAACTCTGTAGTTAATGTATCACGCGTATTTAAATCGTTGTGGTATTTACCTTCCCAGAAGAAAGTTTTACCATCAGCTACAATTTCTAAACCTGCTAAATCTACATTTTTCGATTTTAATAAATCAATGTATTCCTGTGGGAAATCTCCACCTACTACAGAAACTAATCCAGTTTTAACTCCTAATAAAGAAGAAGCCATACTGATATAAGTTGCTGCTCCACCTAAAATTTTATCTGTTTTCCCGAAAGGAGATTCTAATTTATCGAAGGCAACTGTACCTACTGTTAATAAACTCATTTTATCTTGTAAATTAAATAGTTTGCAAATATATTAAGTAATTTTCAGATTATAAAGCATTTACCAAATCTGTAAAAGCAACTTCAGTTTGTTCACCCGTAATCATATCTTTTACGGTTGCTTTTTGTTCTTGGATTTCTTTTTCTCCTAATAAAATTACTTTCTTAATTCCTTTTTTGTCCGCATATCCCATTTGCTTTTTCATTTTAGTATCATCTGGATATACTTCTGTATTAATTCCTTGCTGACGTAATTGTTTTACTAATTTCATCGCTTCACTCGCTTCTTTTTGTCCAAAGTTGATGAATAAAGCTTGGATATTAGTTGTATCCTCTAACGCAGGGAATAAATTATTTTCTTCTAATACTAAATATGTACGGTCTAATCCGAATGAAATTCCAACTCCAGAAATATCTTTTAATCCGAAAATTCCAGTTAAATCGTCGTAACGACCTCCACCACCAATTGATGATGAGAATTCACCGATTTTCGCTTTCACTTCGAATATTGCACCTGTGTAATAATCTAAACCACGAGCTAATGTTAAGTTTAAAACTAATTCTGCAGATTGTAATCCGATGTTTTCAGTATTTTCAAAAACGAATTCTAATTCTTCGATTCCTTTTAAACCAGTTTCAGAAGTGGCTAAAATTTCTTTTAATTGAGCAAATTGAGTTTTATAATCTCCATTCATATTGAATAAAGGTGATAAAATTTCAATCGCTTGTTCAGAAATTCCTTTTCCACGCATTTCTTCTTTTACCGCTTCTTCACCAATTTTATCTAACTTATCTAAAGCAACTGTAAAGTCAATTAATTGAGCTGAAATATCAGCTACTTCCGCTAAACCAGATAAGATTTTACGGTTATTGATATGAATTTCAACCGGCGCTTTTAATTCTGTAAAAACTGTATCGTATAATTGTACAAAATCAACTTCTTGTAATAAAGAATCAGATCCTACAACGTCAGCATCACATTGGTAAAATTCGCGGAAACGACCTTTTTGAGGACGATCTGCACGCCATACAGGTTGAATTTGGTATCTTTTAAAAGGAAATGTAATTTCGTTTTGATGTTGCACAACGTAACGTGCAAACGGAACAGTTAAGTCGTAACGTAAAGCCTTCTCTGAAATTTGAGAAATTACTTTTTGACTGTTTCTTTCTGTTAATAATTGTTCATCAACTTTAGCTAAATAATCTCCTGAATTTAAAATTTTGAAGATTAAACGATCACCTTCTTCACCATATTTACCAGTTAAAGTCGATAAATTTTCGAATGAAGGAGTTTCAATCGGAGAGAATCCGAATAAAACGAATTGTTTTTTGATTGTATTGATGATATATTGACGGCGATTCACTTCTAAAGGTGAAAAATCTCTAGTTCCTTTTGGAATCGATGGTTTTTGAACTGCCATTTTTGTTTTTCTAATAATTTAACATGCAAAAATACATCAAATTCAACTTTTAACCGATTTTTAAAATATGAATTCTGTTATAAATAGTTGAAAAAAATCATTTTACATAAATCCTTCATCTGCAAAGGAAAAATAAGATTTCTGTGTCACAATAATATGATCTAAAACTTGTAGGTCTAAATATTTTGCCGCTTCAGAAAATTTTCGAGTTAAGTTTTTATCAGATTCACTCGGATTCAAATTTCCAGAGGGATGATTATGCGAAAGTATGATTGCGGTGGCCATCAATTCGATAGCACGTTTAAAAACAATACGAACATCGACTGAAGTTTGTGTAATTCCTCCACGGGAAATTTGTTCAGTTTTAATTATTCGATTCCCTTGATTAAGGAACATCACCCAAAATTCTTCGGTTGGTAAATCACCAATTTGTTGTTGTAAAATTGTAGCAGCATCGTGACTTGAGGTGATTTTTGCTCGTTCCAAAACTTCTTGCGTGTTTCGTCTTCGTCCAATTTCTAAAGCTGTGATGATTGAAATGGCTTTTGCTTCGCCAACTCCTTTAAATTTACATAAATCAGTTATTGAATATTTTGCTAATTCATTCCAGTTATTATTTACTGTTTGCAAAATTCTTTTCGCTAATTCTACTGCAGATTCTTCACGATTTCCACTTCCCATAATTATTGCCAATAATTCAGCATCAGATAATGAACTTTTACCTTTTAAAGCCATTTTTTCGCGTGGACGATCATCTTCATTCCAGTTTTTTATCGATTGTTTGCTCTGATTGTAATCTTTCATTTCAATAATTTACAATCAAAATGAATAAATATTTGGTTAATAATTGATTAAATAAAAAAAGCTCGAACAATTACGTTCGAGCTTTCTATATTAAAGAGGAAATTTTTATTTATTGATTTTCGCCCAAGTATCTTTTAAAGTTACTGTACGGTTGAAAACTAATTTATCTTCTGTAGAATCTTTGTCTAAAGCAAAGTATCCGATACGTTGGAATTGGAATTTATCTTCCACTTTTGCATCTTTTAAAGCTGGTTCCGCAAATCCTTGTTTTACAGTTAAAGAGTTAGGATTTACATATTGTAAGAAATCTACATCTTTTTCTGCATCCGGAGCTTCTACTGTAAATAAACGATCGTATTCACGAATTTCTACTGGAATATTTTCAGTTGCAGAAACCCAATGTAATGTTCCTTTTACTTTACGTTTAGATGCCTCAGAACCACTTCCTGATTTTGTATCTGCATCGTAAGTTGCAAAAATTGTAGTGATATTTCCTTCCGCATCTTTCTCCACACGTTCAGCTTTGATAATGTAAGCTCCTTTTAAACGAACTTCGTTACCTAAAGATAAACGGAAGAATTTTTTAGGTGCTTCTTCCATGAAATCATCACGCTCGATGTAAATTTCACGAGTGAATGGAACTATACGAGAACCTGCGTTTTCGTCTTCTGGATTATTCTCTAAAGTTAATTCTTCAACTTGTCCTTCTGGATAGTTTTCAATTACTACTTTAACAGGATCAACAACTGCCATAACACGTGGAGCAGTTTTATTTAAAATTTCACGAATAGAGAATTCTAATAAAGAAATATCTAATACGTTATCACGTTTAGCGATACCTGCTTTTTCCCAGAAATTACGAATTGCTTCTGCAGTATACCCACGACGACGTAAACCAGAAATTGTAGGCATACGAGGATCGTCCCATCCAGTAACGATACCTTCTTCTACTAATTTCATTAATTTACGCTTAGAAGTAATCATATAAGATACATTTCCGCGCGCAAATTCACGTTGTTTTGGTTTTTGAGGTTGACCTTCAATCTCAACTTGATCTTTGTACCAGTTGTATAAATCACGGTGATTTTTAAACTCTAAAGAACATAATGAGTGAGAGATCCCTTCGATATAATCAGACTCTCCATGTGTCCAGTCGTACATTGGATAAATTTTCCAAGTATCTCCTGTACGGTGGTGAGGACGTTTTAAAACACGATACATAACAGGGTCGCGCATATTCATGTTTGGCGATGTCATGTCGATTTTTGCACGTAAAACGTGAGAACCTTCTTCAAATTCACCCGCTTTCATTTTTTCGAATAATTCTAAATTTTCTTCGACAGAACGATTACGGTTAGGAGAATCAATACCAGGTTCGAATGGAGTTTTACGTTGTTCATTGATTAATTCAGATGATTGGTCGTCAACATATGCTTTTCCGTCTTTGATCATCTGCACAGCCCAATCGTAAAGCTGCTGGAAGTAATCAGAAGCATAACGTTCTTCAGCCCACTCAAATCCCATCCATTTTACATCTTCGCGGATAGAATCTACGAATTCTTGCTCTTCTTTCGCTGGGTTAGTGTCGTCAAAACGTAAGTTTACCGGTGCACCGTATTTTTCACCTAAACCAAAGTTTAAGCAAATAGCTTTTGCGTGCCCGATGTGTAAATAACCATTTGGCTCTGGTGGGAAACGAAAACGTAAATTTTCTTTCGGCATCCCATTAGCTAAATCATCTTCAATGATTTGCTCAATAAAGTTCAAAGATTTTTTTTCTTCTTCCATTGTTTTTTACGATTGAGTTTGCAAAGATACGGAATTGACAATAAATATAAAGACCAAAGATTTAGTTTTTATGCATGCGAAAGTAATTCAGTTACAATAGTAAAAGAATGTGCTATATAAAAGATATTGTGTTTGTTAGGGAATTTATCCTAAATAGATATCCAATAATCCGTCCGGAATTTGAACCAACATTGCTTTTTCTTCGCGGTTAAGTTCTAAAATCCATTCGTCTATCATTGGAATTAAGATTTCTTTGCCTTGTGCATCCACTTCAAAATAAGCTTGTGCAGCAGAATCGTTTACAGCTTTTATGGTACCAACTTCAGTATTTGATTGGTCAAAAATTGTAAATCCGATAATTTCGTGATAGTAGAAATCTGTTCCAGATAATTCTGGTAATGTAGTTAAAGGAAGATAAACTTCACGATTTACTAATCGTTCAGCTTCTTCTGGAGTAATATCTTCAAACTTCACTAATAATTTAGTTCCTTGATAAGGCTGAGAAGTTTCAAAGAAAAAAGGAACCAGTGTTCCATCTTGCTCGATGAACACTGCTTCCAAAGTATCGTATAATTCGGGTTCGTCTGTATCCAAATGAATGATTAAATTACCTTTAAAACCATGTTTCTTAGTAACTTTACCTAAATAGTAACAATCATTCTTTGTCATTGGATCTTTTCTTGAACTTATAAATTATTCTTCTGTAGCAACTTCTTCAGTTGTACCTTCTGTTTCTTCAACAGTAGTTTCTTCAGCTTGTGCAGCAGCTTCAGCTTCTTGAGCAGCTTTAACACGAGCAGCATTTACAGCTTTCTCAGCATCTAAAGCAGCTAATTTAGCAGCAGTAGCATCAGCAGATAAACCGTCTTTTTTAGCTTGAATTTTAGCGTCTTTAGACTCTAACCAAGCAGCGAAACGAGTTTCAGCTTCTTCTTGAGAGAATGCTCCTTTAGCAACACCACCTAATAAGTGTTTCTTCATGTAAGCACCTTTGTAAGATAATAAAGCTTTAGCTGTGTTTGTAGGCTCAGCACCAGTTAATAACCATTTAACAGCAGAATCAACGTTTAATTCAACAGTTGCAGGGTTAGTAATTGGGTTGTAAGTACCTAATTTTTCGATGAAACGACCATCACGTCTTGCTCTTGAGTCAGCAACTACGATGTGAAAGAATGGTTTTCCTTTACGACCATGTCTTTGTAATCTAATCTTTGTAGCCATAGTATAACTAATTATTATGGGATCTCGTCCCGTTTTACAATTTGAGGTGCAAAGATATAAATTTTATTTGATATAATATTTATGTATAAAAAATTCAGAATTAAATAAATTCTTGCTTTTGAAGCTTTTCCATAAAGAAATCATAAAGAGTACGATTTCTATGGATAATTTTTTTATAGAAGGGTATTATTTTAGTCTATACAATTGTTGTTCAGGTTTTTTGATTAAATGTTAAATGAAAGAATTTGTAAAAGTTTTTATTATTTTTAAAAAATGATTTTTTGAGCAATTAAAAGATGAAAAGGATTTATAAAATTGTAGGTTTAAGTTTGCTTCTTTTACTATTTTTTAAAAGTTGTCGAACTAAAACACAGTCTACAATGAAAGATAATGAGAAATCGATTGAAGATTCAATCTCAGAGAAAAAAAGAAAATTAAAAGAGAAGTTTCAAAAAATGGATGTAAACAAACATTCTGAAGATGAAGCTCCACCGATTAATCAACTTGAAGTAAAATAAATATAATAAATTAACAAGAATTAACATGAAGAAAAAACTACTTTCTTTAGCATTGATTACCCTTGTATATGGAGGAGTTAATGCTCAAACTACTGAACGTCTTAAAGAAAATTTTAATGCAGAAACTATTAATAAAAATACTTTAGTTGATAGCTATCAAGCAAAAGGTGGATCAACTTTTTTACAAGAGAAAAAAGATGTTATCACTGAAATTTCTAAAGATCATATTGCAATAGTTCAATCTGATGATTTTCGTGCTAATAATGCATCTAATATCGAGCAATTACAAGCTGGAGCTGTCGGTGGTTTTGCGCTAAATGGTGAAAACATGAGCATTGCAATTTTTGATGGTGGAACAGTATTGTATAATCATAACGAGTTTAGAGACTTAGCTAATCCAGGTCAATTTCGTATTATCGATTTAGAAAATGGTGCTCAAGGTCTTAGTTCTCACGCAACTTCTGTAGCAGGTTTTATCATGGGAGAAGGTCGTGGAACTGTATTCAATATCCCAAATATTGCAAAAGGAGTACTACCTAAAGCTGTTGTAAAGCACGCAGGATTCGCAGATACATCAAATGGAAATCGTTTCACAAAGATTTTAGAATATGGTGAGTATATTTCCAATCATTCGTATGGAGTAAACAATGGTTGGTCTTATGATAGTGCAGGATCTCTTGGAGCTGGTTATTATTATCCAGTTAATACTACAATTATGACAAGTCCTTCACAAACATTAGCAGGAGCTTATCAATCAAATGATGCAAATATTGATATGATTGTGTATGCTGATCCTAAATTTTCGATTGTAAAATCTTCAGGAAATTATTTTGGTACTGTTCCAGGACCAAATGATGCGAAATACAGATGGGGAAATGGAGCCTATACAACTTTTGCAGAAGGTGAAATAGTTCCAGTAGCAAATTGTGCGTCAGGTGCATATTGTATCGGAAACGGATCATTAGCAAAAAACATTATAGTTGTTGGAGCTATAGATTTACCATTAGATCAATCGACTTATAAATTTGCTAATTCAGCAGAAATTAAACGTTCGAGCTATAGTAGTGCAGGACCTAGAAAAGATGGTGCAATTAAACCTGATTTAGTAGCTGTAGGAACTCAAGTTATTTCAGCGACAATTTCAAGTACAAATCCAGCATCTCTTGGTACATACACAAGAGGAAATGGAACTTCTTATTCAGCTCCAAAAGTTACAGGAGCAATTGGATCTATAACTCAATTAAAACGTTTATTATCGAATGATAATGAATTCTATTTCTATGCAGATGAAGTCAAAGCTATTTTAACTCATACTGCAATGGAAGCGGGTAATCATGATGGGCCAGATAACTGGCACGGATGGGGATTACTTGACGGATTAAAAGCTGCTGAAGTAGTTTTATCAACGCATAATAATGAAGATACTTTAGAGAGAAAAACTAAAGTTTCTGGAGTAAATGATGAAAAAGTTGTTTCAGGGCGTGAAGGTGAAGAATTAAAAGTTACAATTTCTTGGATTGATCCAGCAGCTGAATTTGCAGCAGGAACTTTAGATCGTATGAATGACACTTCTTCTAAAATTGTAAATGATTTTGATTTACGTGTAATTGATACAGAAACTAACGAAGTTTATTTTCCTTGGAAATTAGATTTATCTAATCCGATTGGTGCAGCTGTTAAAGGTGATAATACAGTAGATAATATTGAACAAGTTGTTATAAATACGCCAGTAGCTGGTCGTAATTACAAAGTTGTAGTTTCTAACAAAGGACAATTAGTAAATGATGAAGGTGTAGCAGCAGACCAATATTATACGTTATTAATTACTGGTGCTAATGCAGAAGTTTTATCAACTACAGATATTGCATCTAAAGATAAAGTTTCTGTTTATCCAACGGTAGCCAAAGATGTTGTGAATATAGTTACGAAAGCAACAATTCAATCAGTAGATTTAATTGATTTAACAGGAAAATTAATTTCTACATCTAAAACTGAAAAAGTAAATGTATCTTCTTTACCAAGTGGTGTTTATGTATTAAATATTACAACAGATGAAGGAGTAACAAGTAAAAAAATTGTAAAACAATAACTTTCAAAGTTGAAATAATTATAAAAACTTCAATAGCTTTAAGCTGTTGAAGTTTTTTTATGAAATCAATTTATTACATACTTTTATTTTTAATGTTTCCGTTGCTAGGAAATGCACAAGTACAACTGATTTACTTTACAGATGCACATCAATTATACGAGTTAGACGATGTTGTTGGAGGTAGAGGTGGAGTTGCACGATTAAAAACTGTTGTTGATTTAGCGAAGAAAGAAAATAATCAAACAATAACCATTCATGGTGGTGATTTTGTTGGTGGAGTGCTTTATGGTGGAATTTATAAAGGAGAGCATATGTTGCCAGTGTTTAACCAGATTCCAGTTGATTTATTTAATTTCGGACAGCACGAATTTGATTATGGTGTAGATCATCTTACAAAATTAATGCAGTCTACAAATGGTCAGTTTTTTACTTCTAATTTAATCAATGAAAATGGACGACCATTTAATGAATTACCTTCTTACATCATAAAGAAAATTAAAAATCAAACGTTGCTTTTTATCGGATTAACAGATCAGATGGAAACAACGAAGAAAGATGCAAGAGTTCAGCAAGCTGATTTATTTTCGTCTGTAGAAAAAGTTTTAAAATCTGTTGATTTAACTTCAATTGATCAAATTATTGCGGTAACGCAAATGGATTTAGAAAAAAATAAACAATTAATTCATCAATTTCCACAAATAAATCTTGTATTAACGGAAGAGTTAGAAGAATATCACACCCAAATTCATTATCAAAATAATGTTCCAATAATTGCAACTGCGGGTAACATGAGTTCGGTTGCTAAAGTTAATTTGTCGCAGAATAAAAATCCAATCATAGAAATTATTGCTTTAGATTCTAAAGTTAATTATGATCGAAAATTCAGGGAAATGGAACTTAAAGTTAAAGTAAGAGTTGATGCCATTTTACAAGAAAATTTAGCAGAATTAAAAGTTGATTTAGATGCGTTCGAAAGTTTAAAAAAAAGAATCTCTTGCAGGGAATTTAATAACCGATGCAATGAGAAATCATTACAAAACAGATTTGGCTATTATAGATGGTTCTGGTATTCGCAAAAGTGTAAGTAAGGGAGATTTTACTTTGGAAAAAGTTAGAACGCTTTTACCTTTTGGAAATAAAATAGTTGTTGTGAAATTGTTGGGTAAAGATTTTAAAAAGTTTATTCATTCTTATTTATCTAATTCAAAACCAAAATTGATTCAGATTTCTGGAGCAACATATCAATGGAATCCTGAAACAAAAGAACTTGTATTTGATGATATAAAGGATGATTTTTTATATAGCTTGTGCTTAAATGATTATAATTTTGGTAAATTAAGTACTTACGATGAGGTTTTAATCGATTCAAATCACATCGATTCTTTGGAAGATTATATCGTTTTAAAGCAGTATATTCAACAATTAAAAATCATAAATCCTACAATCGAAAATAGAATTACAATTACTCATGAATAAGAATGAAATTTTAAAAGAAGTACAATCTTACATCAGAAAGACTTTTTTAGAGGAAGGAACAGGACACGATTATTTTCATATAGAGCGTGTTGTTACAAATGCAAGAAAGATTATAGAAAAAGAAAATGCTGATCCATTTTTGGTAGAATTGGCAGCATGGGTTCATGATATTGGTGATTATAAATTACACGATGGTGTTGATAAATCGAAAGAATTAATAACTAGTTATTTGGAATCTTTGTGTTTAGACGATTCGTTGATTAATCAAGTGAATGAAATTGTATCTCAAGTTTCTTATAGTAAAGGAAATAAACCGACAACTATAGAAGCAGAAATTGTACAGGATGCGGATCGTTTAGATGCTATTGGCGCAGTTGGTATAGCGCGTTGTTTTGCATACGGTGGAAGTACGGGGAATATATTATTTAATCCAGAAGATAATTCTAAAAACGCTTCAAGTATTCAGCATTTTTATGATAAATTATTCAAATTAAAAGACTTGATGAATACGAAAACAGCAAAAGCTATAGCAGAAGAACGTCATGCATACATGGAAGGTTTTGTGCAACAGTTTTATAAAGAAGTCAATTTTTAAACTCATCAGAAATCTAACGATGATTTAATTTTCTATTTAAATTTCTAAAGCTAATTATTAAAATGAATAAATTTTTAGGATTATTATTCCTCCTTTTTAGCGCATATTCTTGTACGTCTGCTAAAAAGCATAATGCACACATGAATCGAGAAATTTCTGTTGATGAATTGCACAAAGACATCGAATTTGCAAAGAAGAAGGTATTATCAAAACATGTTGATGTAGATTGGTATTATTCTAAAAATGAAATTTCAAACAAGATTGATAGTTTTAGAAAATCGGTAAATTCACCGATGAAACCGAATGATTTTTCGAGAGAATTTTCCCGTGTTGTAGCTTCATTAGGTCATGGCCATACACATATTACATCTTTGGGGAGACGTTTTGAAAAAGAAGAAAAAAAGAAATATAAAGATTCAAAAGGTCCAATTGGTTTACTACAATTCAAATCTTTAGATAATCGTTTAATTTTAGAAAAAAGTTTTTCAAAAGACACAACAATTGCTATAAATTCAGAAGTTTTAGCCGTAAATATGATCAATTATCAAGATTTCTATAATCAATACAAAGATTTTAGAAAAGGCGATGGTTATATTACAACTTTTCAAAAACATTATTACGGTCGTTATTTTTCAAATTATCTGTCACGCGAACTTGCTCCACAAGATTCTTTGGTTTTAACCTTAAAAAAGAACGATTCAATATTTACACAAATAGTAAAAAGAGAATATACAAAGAAGGATAAAAATGTAAAAGATGCTGTAAAAAAAGATACGGTAGAAACAGAAAAAAAAGTAGAACCTAAGAAAAAAATAACGAAAGAAGAAAAGTTAATTGCGATTCAAAAAGCGAAACATAAGAGAGAGGTTAACAAGTCTTTTGCTTTTCAAAAATCAACAAAATCTTATTTAAGAGAATTACAATTTCCAGTTAAAAATGATTCCACAATAGCTGTTTTAAAGATTAAATCTTTTACTGCAGGCTATCATAAAAAAGCTTATAAATTTATTTTTGATTCGATTCAAAAACACAACGTTCAACATCTAATTTTAGATATTAGAAATAATGGAGGTGGTTATCCAACTGATATTAACCATTTATATTCATTTTTAACAACACGAGATGAGCCTCAAATGGTTATAACGAATGATGTAAAAGTGAATTCAAAAACAGCTAAAGCAGCTCTTAATTTTCGTAATCCAAACATTATAAGTCATACTTTGTTTTTACCATTTTTTATAGGAAATTCGATTAACGATTTCTTTAGAACGCACAAAAAAGATGATGCTTATTATTATCGAGTGAATAGTAAGAAACAGATGTTAAACGAAAATAATAAATACAGAGGAAATTTGTATGTTTTAACAAATGGAATGTCTTATTCAGCTTCATCAATTATCGCTGCTTCGTTACAAAACGAAGGTAAAGCAATTTTTGTAGGAGAAGAAACTGGAGGTGATTACAATGGAACGGTTGCGGGTGTTACAGATTTTTATAAATTACCAAATTCTAAAATAAAATTAGGAATTGGAATGATGACATTTACGCCAAATACTTCCAGAGAGTTAAAAGGTCGTGGAGTAATTCCGAATGTCCCGATTGATATTACTTTTGATGATTTATTACAACAAAAAGATCCACAATTAGAATGGATTTTGAATAATATAGAAGCTGGAAATAAGTAATGAATAAAATTGTTTTTGTTTTAGGATTACTTCTAATGTACGGTTGTCAGTCGGTTAGTCGATTCAATGCGCATATTGAAAAAGATATTCCCGTTGATCAACTGCAACAAGACGTGGATTATATTTATAAGAAATTGAAAAAAAATCATGTGAAGCTAGATTTGTATCTTCCTCAAGATTCGATTGATTATAAGTTTGATTCTTTAAAACAGTCTTTTCATAAACCCTTAAAACCAAACGAGTTTTATACTAAGATTCAACCTGTGATTCGAAAGCTTCGTCATGGCCATACAGATGTGATTCCGCTCTTTAGAAAATCGGAAAAAAATGAGTTGAAAAGAATTAAAAATTCTGTTGGACCATTTGGTCAATTAACTACTTATTGGGAGAAAGATTCATTATACGTTTTAAGTACTTCTGAAAAGGATTTAGGTATAAAACCAGGTTCTATAATTTTAAAAATTGATTCGATTTCGCCCTATTATTTGAAAGAGAAATACAAGAATACTTTTTATGGTGATGGCTTTAATGAAACCTATTTTGAGAATCGCTTAAATCGTAATTTCTTTAATTATTTTTATACCTTAGAATCGCAAGTGAAAGATTCTATTTTATATACTTTTTCGTACAATGGAGAATCTTATCAAAAGATAATCGGTAGAAAATTTGAAAAGAAAACAGAAGAGAAAAAACATCAAAAAGACACAATAAAAATTGCTGTTACAAAGCCTAAAGTTGATGCTCCGAAAATTAAAAATTTCCAATTTTCTTACAATAAAGTATCAAAATCTTATGCCAAAACGTTGTCATTTCCTACAAATGATAGTGCATTTGCTGTTTTAAAAGTTTCGACATTTAGTTATGGCAAATATAACGATGACTATAAAAATGCTTTCCAAATAATTAAGGATTATAAAGTTAAGAATCTTGTTTTAGATCTTCGCAACAATGGTGGTGGTCGCTTGGCAGATTCGTATCAACTATTTTCTTATTTTGTGCCTAATCAACACGATTATTTAGGTGAACAATTAGTGGTGAATTCCTCTTCTTTTCAACGAGCAATTGTAAACGTTTTTCCAAATGTTACATTGCCATTGGCTTATCCAATTTCTTTGGTTTCTTATGGAATTACTTCAAAAAATCAGAAAAATGAAAACTATATCAAACCAGCTTTAAGTCGCATAAAATCGACTAAACCAGAGAATGTTTATAACGGTAATTTGTATGTGATAATCAACGGCGGATCATATTCTGCTTCGGCTATAATTTCCTCAAATTTGAAAGGTTTTAATAGAGCTTATTTTGTTGGTGAAGAAACAGGTGGTGATGCAAATGGAAGTGTAGCAGGTTTAATGCCGAAATACAAATTGCCAAATTCAAAATTAAAGTTACAAATTGGCACAATTTATTTGAAACCGAATTATTTTGAAACGGATACGATAGGACATGGAATTTATCCTCACAAAGAAATTAAAACTACTTTTAAGGATAAACTAAACAAAGTTGATCCACAAATTCGTTGGATTTTAAATGATATTAAAAATGATAATATTGAATTAAAATCAGTTGTGAAGTAATTTTTTAATTCATTATTGAATCCATTTTATTTAAAAATGAATAATTCTTCAGAATTCCATTATGTCCTTGCCCAATTATAGGATAAAAATTCACATTTTTATTCTTCAACTCACTTGCTAATTTTTTCGCGTGATGAATCGGAATTAATTGGTCTTCATCTCCGTGAAAAATAGTGATAGGAGCTTTGGATTCTTTTAAATATTGGTTTGATTCTAAAGGGTATTTCAGAATAAATATTGGTAAGAAAGGGATTTTTTCTTTTGCTAAACTTTTAAAACTATAAAATGGTGAGGCTAAGACCACATTTCTTGGATTATTTTTCGAGGCTAAATATGATGCAGGTCCAGATCCAATTGAATAACCTAAAATGATAATTTCATTTTCAGGATGTAAAGTTTTTAAAAAGTCATATCCAACTTGTGCATCATTCAGAAATTGATTTTCACTAAATATTTTCCCTCCACTTTTACCAAATCCCCGATAATCAATCATAAAAACATTATAATTTTTCCTTGTAAAATGTGGAGCAACATCGCCCCAACCACTTAAATCACCCGAATTTCCGTGTAGAAAATATATAACACCTTTTGGTTCTTTTGCATAAAAATATAAACTGTTTATGGTGTCTTTTTGTTCAGTAAGAATTGAAATTTCTTCATGATTTTCATCAAATCTGTAAGTATAATCTTTTGGTAATTTAGTCGGATGAAAGATGAGTTTTTCTTGATAAAAATAAATCAACGTAAAGGCAAGAAGCACGATTCCCAAGAAGAAACTAAATATTTTTAAAAGGATTTTATTCATTGAAGTTCAAAACTTAAAGGTATTATTTTTTCAATAATTTCTTAAGGATTTTATAGCGTTTTGAATGAATGATTTTTCCTTCATCTGTAATCAATAAAGCAGCATAATTCTGTTCTTTATTTATTAATTCTAGTCCTTTTTCTAATCCTAAAACCATGAGTGATGTTGAAAATCCGTTACACATTTCAGCATTAGGACCTATAACCGTTACGCTTGTTAAACCAGTTGAAGGCATTCCAGTTTTAGGATTGATAATATGCGAATAACGAACATCATCAATCAGAATAAATTTTTCATAATCGCCTGAAGTTGTAACAGCTCCATTTTTCATAGTGAGAATATCCGCTGTTTTTTGTCGATGAAAAGGATTTGTAATTCCTATTTTCCAAAGTTTTTTATTGGGTTGATTTCCCCAAGTTGTTATATCTCCAGAAGCATCAATTATTCCTGCATTTATGCCAATATTTTGTAAAAATTCTTTTGCTTTATCAGCCGCATATCCTTTTCCTGTTGATCCAAAACCAATTTTCATTCCTTTGTTTTTTAGGAAAATAGTAGAATTTTTCTCGTCGAGAATAATGTTTTGATATCCAATATTTCTGATTGCTTTCTGAATATTTACTTGACTTGGAATTTCTTCCATTGTCCCATCAAATTTCCATATTTTATCCATTGCAGCAAAGCTGATATCAAAAGCTCCATTAGTAATTTCGGAAAAATAAATGGCGCGTTTAGTTATTTCAAAAACTTCACGATCTACTTGCACTGGTCTTATTCCCGCGTTTTGATTAATTTCTGAAACTTGTGAAGTGGGTATCCAATCTGAGATTAAATTTTCAATTCTGATTATTTCATCTATAGCTTTGTTAATGTTTTTTTCGACTGAAATAGAATCTTTATCGACTAATGTGATTTTAAATTTGCTCCCCATCAAAATAGAATCTCTAATTCCAACAACTTGTGCATTTGAAGGAATTAGAGAAAAAAATAGTATAAAAATGAGTGTGTATTTTTGAATGGATTTCATTGTTTTAAAATGAATTTGAGGTTCTCTTAAAAATTTACTTAATAACAATCTGTTAAAAACTGACCATTAGTTTTAAAATCATTAAAAGATTGGTTAAGGTGTGATTGACAAATTTCTTCCAATACCTTTTCGATATCGTGTTGCATCGCTAATGCACCACAAATCATAATAATTCCACCATTTTTTAAAGTTTGAGCAAAAAAATCATCATCTCGCTTAACTAAGTCCATAACATATTGTCTATTTTCTTCGCGGGAAAAAGCGAAGTGAAATTCATTTAATTGTTTATTCTGAATTTGCTTTTGCGCGAAATTTTGATATTCTTTCGAAATGTGATTATTAAATCGTAAACCCGTGTACAAATAAGTTTCAATCTTGTTTTTGTTTTCATCAATCATTCCTAAAAATGGTGCAATTCCTGTCCCATTTGCAATCATAATAACTTTACTCGCTTTTTTAGGAAAATGGAATGCTTTATTCTTTACAATTCGGGCTTTAATTGTGGTGTTTTCTGATAAATTATGCAAAAATTGAGAACCCAAACCAAATTCATGTAACTTAACAATTAATTGCATTTTGCTATCAACTTTTCCTATCGAATACAAACGTTCGCGGTGATCATGAGCTGGATAAATGGCTAATAAATCACCTGATTGATACTTTATTTTGGAGTCAAATATAACTTTGAAAGTTGCATCTTCTGTTGATGTTTTAGTTACTTTTTCTACTTTAATATTTTTCAATCTCGGAGCTTTACCAGCGTATAAAGCAGGAGTAGAAGCAAGTTGAATTTCAGTAATTTCGTTCCAAGCATTTACCCAATTTGTAAATTCTTCAGGCGACTTATCGTTGATTGTTTTTAATTCAAGTAATCGAGTTGCCCAAGCTTGTTTTGCTAGTAATTGATCCACTTTTATAGCGTATCCACAAAATTCTGAATATGCTATAGATCCAAATCCGATAACAGAGAAACTAATGTTATTTTTTTGAGGATTTTTTATAACTAATTCTTCAAATTTTTTGGCATTTGTAGGTGCATCACCTAATCCGTAAGTAGAAGTTAAAATTATTATGTTTTTAGCATTTGGATATACTTCGTATTGATTCATTTGTGCCATGTACGATTTTTGGCCATTGGCTAAAAACTGCGCATGAATTTTATTTGCAAATCCTAATGTTGAACCATTTTCTGAACCAACTAATAATACGATTTCGGCTTGATTAGCAGTGTATTTATTCTTTCCAATTTTAGTACGTGTACGTTTTATTGTAATTACAAATCCAGACCAAATAAAGAATAGGATATTTAAAGAAGCAATACCTAAAATTGCTGCCCAAATAACGTTAGTTCGACCAGTATGTAAATCGATATTGAATTTTTCTACAATAGCTGAATAAGGATGAATTGATTCTGAAATAATAGAACCATTCACTTGATTTATTGTTACAGTTTTCTTTCTTAAATGTACAATAAATGGTTCGGCTTCGTCATCAGGAATAAATGGAAATTCTATCTTTTCGACCTTGCTTAATTTCGTGTTTTGAAAGAATTCGATTTCTTTCAATTCTTTTGCGGGTAAATTTTCTTTGATTTGATGTTCAACTTCAGTAGGTTTTCCGATCAAAGGTTCTAATCGAGCTAAGAAAATAAATGTTCCGGTTAATGCGATGATGAAAATTGGTATTAATAACCAACGACCAGTAACAACATGAAAATATTGGGAGAAGGAATCTTTGTTCACTTTCGTGAAAAAGTTTTTAATTCCTTGCTGTCTTTTAATTACTAAGATTAAACCACTGATAGAAATTAGTAATAATAAAAACGATACAACACCTACAATAGCACGGCCTGTTTCCTTTAAAAATAGGGAACGATGTAAAGAAGTTATCCAGTTGATGAAATCACTTTTCGGAACAATTTCACCTAATTTTTTTCCAGTAGATGGATTTATATATGCTTGGAAAGAATTTCCATTTTCGTCCATGGCGTCAATCGTAACAAAATCGTTATGATCCACTTTTATTTCTAATATTTCAAAATAATTCTCGCGCAATGTCGGTATGACTTGCGCGAGCGTTAAATTTTCAAAATTATCAACTTTGTATGCAGGCGATTTTTCATTAATTGCATCAACAGCTAAAATAACTCCAGTAATCGATAAGATTATAAGAAAAGCTGAAGATAGTATTGCAAGTGCTAAATGTGCATATCTCCAAATAGATAATGTCATTTTTATTGTACTTTAATAAAGCGAACTGCTTTGATGTATTCTGTTCCTTTAATACCAGCCTTGTTGTCTAAAGCGGCAGATGTTAATGCAATTTCAGCATCTTTAACTACATATTTTTGAGTCTCCACTGCAGATTCGAATCGGATTTTGTAACCTTTATTAAGTTTAGCTGTATCAAATTCGATTACTCGAGTTGCTCTTGCTCCGCCAGCAACAGAAGCTCCAGTAATTCCGTTTAGTTTTTCTTTCTTCTTGCTATTAAATTTGTGCCATTCTTTTAAAGTATTGTACCATTCGTTATCAGGTCCAAGAACTGCTAAAGTTTTTTCGTATTGTCCTTTAGGATTGATCAATGAAATCACTACATAGGCTTCTTTACCTGTGTAATTTTCCATCTGAATCATGGTTTTATATTTTGTTGTTTGCGCAAAAGTGGCAGTAGCCATTAATAGTACAACTAATCCAATTATTTTTTTTAATACGTTAAATTTCATCTTCTTAATTATTTTAAAAAGTCAGCAGATACATTATTTTTTGATAAGAAATCGTTTTGAGAAGCTAAATCATAAGCAGTTTCATCGAATTCAGTTTTTAAGTCTTTTTTAGCTCCAGCTTTTACTAACGCTTTTAAAACGATGTCATCTTTAGCGATTAAAGCAGCTTTGTGTAGTGCAGTATTTCCGTCTTCATCTTGTGCATTCACATCAATACCTAATTCAATTGCTTTATTCACTAATTCTATATTTCCTTTGTCTACAGCCAAATGCAATAATGTTGAACCTTTGTGTTGTTTTGCTTTAAAATCCACTCCGTTTTTGGATAGAATTTCATGCTTTTTAAGGAATGCTTCATCTTTTGGTTTGAATGAATTAAACCAATGTGCTGCTAAACTGTTTCCTTCTTTATCAATAAGATTAGTTTTAGCTCCATTTTGAATTAAAAAAGTAACGATTTCTGGAGTGCCAGTAGCAACAGCTTTTGTAAGTGCAGATTCAACTTTATTATTTACAATATTTATATTGTTTGTTTTACTTAAAAATAATTTAACTAATTCTGAATTTTTACCTGAAGAAGCTATCATTAAAGCAGTGTTTCCTTCTTTGTCAATAATTTTAGCATCAGCACCTTTTGCAATAAAATAATTAATAATATCTAGATTACCACGACGAGCTAAAGCATGAAGTATGGTTTGCCCTTCTGGATTTAAAGCTTTTGGATTTAATTTATATTTATTTACCAATTCTTCGTAAACTTCTAAACCATTTTCCTTAGTTCTTGATCCTTGCGTAGCAAAAAATAAAGCTTGATCTGTAGGTTTTATTCCTTTCGCAACTAACTTATCAATAATAGTAAGGTTTCCTAATTTCGCTGCATAATCAGCAACAGTACGTCCTGCATTGTCTTTTTCTGATAGTGCTAATCCTTTTGATACGAAATATTCTGTAATCTTTAAATCCTTATCGTTTGCGATGGATTCCATGATTAAATTAGAACCACTTTCACTTTTAATTTTAGGATTTGCACCTGCTTTAATTAATGCATCATAAACATCTAAATTGCTATTCCCAACACTTGCAGCGTAAGTAATAACATCATCACCATGACTGTCAATGTAATTTACATCTGAACCTTTAGCTAATAAATAATTTACTAATTCTAAATTTCCAGCTGCAGCCGCCCATTGTAAATAAATACGTGAATGATGTGTTTTTTTATCAACAGAATTTCCTTCCTGATCAATTAAGAATTTGATTACTTCTAAATCTGCTTTATTGTTAATTGCAATTACTACTGGGTCAAAAAATCCACCATTCTGAAAGGAAGGATCATTTCCTTTTGAAATCTCATTTTTTACAGCTTCAATTGTTGGATTTTTCTTCCAAAAAGCTGCATCCATTAACGTATTTGTTTGAGCTTGTATAAATGATGTTATCAAGACCGCAACAGTAATGAATATTTTTTTCATATGATAGTGTATATGTAATTAATTATTATTTAGACTAATTTTATTTAGAGTCAAAAATAGGATATTATTTATAATAATTCTAAACATTAATTATAAATATTCTAAATAATGAATTATATCATTAAATGTGTAAATTTTATATAGGTCTGTAAATTAATAGATTAAATTATTTACAGATAATTAAATTTATTTGGACTTAATCCAAATAAATATTAGGTTTGGGAAAAATTTAACAATGATTAAGAAACTAACCTTCTATTTATTACTCTTATTAACAAATCAAATTTATGCGCAGCATTCTATTTCTGGATCGGTTTACGACAATAATAATCAAATTGTAGAAGCATCAGGAATCCAGTTGTTACGTGATGAAACTTCAAAATTTACAAAATCAGGGAAAGATGGTAAATACAAATTTACTGATGTAGCTAATGGAGAATATTCGTTAAAAGTTACAGTCGGAGATCGAGAAGAAGTTTTCTTTATTACGGTAGATAATAACGATTTGGTTTATGATGTCGAATTATCGGCTGCAGAAAATATTAAATTAAAAACAGTAGAAATACGTAAAAACAAATCACTAAAAAAAGAGATTGAAAATAAAGGATTTGCAGCAAATGTGATCGAAACTAAAGAAGCATCGAAAAGAAATATTCAAACAAACGAATTGTTGGATCGTACGGTCGGCGTTCGTGTTCGTCAAAGTGGTGGTGTAGGTTCAAGTGTTGAGTATAATCTAAACGGAATGTCTGGTCGTTCAGTTGGTGTTTTTTTAGATGGTATTGATGTTTCAACTTATGGTTCATCTTTTAATTTAAATAATATTCCACCCGCAATGATTGAAAGGATTGAAGTGTATAAAGGTGTTTTACCTGCACATTTGTCTGGAGATTATTTGGGTGGAGCAATTAATATTATTTTAAAAGAAGGTATCTCTCAAAATAGTCTATCAGCAGCAATTTCGTACGGATCTTTCAATACGTTTCAAACTGATATTAACGGAATGTATCGAAACAAATCGAATGGATTTACCACTCGTGTTTCAGCTTTTTATACATATTCTGATAACGATTATGAAATTTTCGGAAAGTTTGCCCATATCACTGAACAAGACGGTAGTACAACTTACGGTAAATACAAAAGATTTAATGATGCGTACAAAACGTATGGAGGTAGAATTGAAGCGGGTTTTACAAACGTAAAATGGGCTGATAGTTTTTTTATTGGGTTGAATTCTACACACGCTTACAAGGAAATTCAACACGGATTATACATGACAAGACCTTACAAAGGTCGTTTCACTGAATCGGATGCAAACGTATTTAGTTTGGTGTATAAAAAGAAGGATTTCTTAATCAAAAATTTAGATTTAAACTTTACGGGTAATTACAGCGACAGAGATCAATATATACAAGATACGGTTACGTGGTCCTATAACTGGGACGGAAATATTCAGCTAGACGTTAATGGAAATCCAATGAGAAGACGCGATGGTGGCGCTCAGCAAGGAAAACCTCAAATGTTAACTGTTAATAGAAAAATTTATACGTTTCGTGCGGGTTTAAATTATAATATTTCGGATCAACATCGAATCTCTTTCAACCATAATTTTTATACGCTTGATAGACATGATGATGATAAAATGAAGCATGTTTTAGAATCGAGAATGGAGTCAAACAGTGATTTAACAAAACATGTAAGTGCTTTAAATTACGAAGCTGAATGGTTTACTAAACGATTAAGAACAAATGTTTTTGGTAAATTTTATCACCAGCAAACAAATACATATCGTCCCAAACTTGTCAATGATGTTTTTTCAATCGATTACTTACAAAATAATAAAGAAGTTTTTGGTTACGGACTTGCAACTTCATATGCTTTATCTAAAAAATTTAACATCTTATTTTCTGCAGAAAGAGCTGTAAGAATGCCTGATGCAAGAGAAATTTTTGGTGACGAGGCCGATAATGTTGCTGCAAATCTTGGAATAAATCCAGAGGTTAGTCACAATTTTAATTTAGGTTTTAGAACTTCAAATTACAAATTCGGAAATCACGAATTAGCACTTTCAGCCAATGGATTTTTACGCAATGTAAAAGATCGAATTGTGCAAAGAGCAGAACGTACAACATCTAACCAAAGTGCCGAAGTGCAACCTTTTGAAAATTTAACAAAAGCAAGATCAATTGGTTATGAAGCGGAATTGAATTACATCTATCAGAAAAATCTAAATATTGTTTTGAATTTCTCAAAATTCAATTCGCTTTTCATGGACAAAAATTCACAATACTACAAAAGTCAAGTTCCGAATGAACCTTTTTTCACATTTAACGGAAATGTGCAATATCGTTTGAAAGATTTACTTCAAAATCAATCAGTTTTAAATGTTTATTATTCATTTAATTATGTTGATTCCTTTAACACTGTTTGGTACAAAAACAACTATTTCTGGACACCTGTTCAATTTTCTCAAAATATAGGTTTGAGTTATAGATTTCCTAACAAAAATTTTATTGTCAGTTTCGATGCTAAAAATATTTTCAATGCAGAGGTTTATGATAATTATGCTGCACAAAAGCCAGGTAGAGCCTTCTATTTAAAATTAAATTATACAATCAATAAATTATAAAACAAACAATTATGAAAAAGAAATTCTTTAGAATTTTAATGTGTAGTGCATTTTTTGTACCATTAGCAATGATAAGTTGTAATGATGATGATGCAGGAGCAGGAAATGAAATCGTAAATCCAACTAATGAAAGATATTTAACAATTGGTGGTGCATTAATGCAAACTGAACCTGGTGATGGGAACGGCGGAATGATGGTCTACAGTGTAAAAAGATCAGATGCGATTAACCCTAATCATACGATTAATGTCTTCGACCAAGGATTCCCTGTAAAATCTGCTCGTACTGCTCGAATACAATCATCTAACGATGGAAAATATTTATACAATATTCAATATACTGGCGCTGATGGAGGTGTTTTTAATAAATATCAAGTAAATGGTGGAGATTCCTTTTCGATGGTTGGTTCTGAAATTCGAACAGATTCTTATGTTGGAACTTCTCCACGTTGGGCAAAAGCAGAAGAAAGTACAGGAATTGCGGTTAACATAGGTAATGTGATAAACTTATTTAATGGGGAAGGAACTAACGCAACATATTTAGGTACGAAAGGTACAGCAGCAGTAATTTCTTTAGATTTAAATAATCCAAGAATTAAAGCTTCTGTTGAGTATGATCTTCGTTTATCAGCTGCAGAGGAAGTGCAAGGTTATCACATTTTTCGTTTAGATGCTCCGGTTGTGAACAAAGCAGGGAATAAAGCGTACATCGGGACATGGATGCGTAAAATAAATCCAGAAACTTTGGCTAATCAATCAACTTTTGAGCGTTTAGGAACTAAAACTGTGGTTGTAGATTATCCTTCATTACAAAATCCACGTATCATCACTTCTACAATTTCAACTGGAGATAATAGTGGATATAGAAGTCCAATGTCTTACGTTGCTTCTGACGGAAATGTTTATCAGGCAACTCACCGAGAAAATTCAGGTGGTTCTTACATTCTAAAAATAGGACAGAACAACGAATACGATAATTCGTACAATTTTAGTTTGGATCAAAAATTAGGAGTTACTAATAGTTATATTGAAACTTGGAAATACGCAGGAAACGGAATTGGATATGCTATTTATTCGATTTCTGTTAACGGTTCTCGTACAGGTGGTTATATTGCACGTTTGGATTTAAATAATAAAACTGCGACAAAAGTAACTTTACCAAATGAAGCAAACTTAGATTTTAGCCAATACCAAGGAATCACAGTTGTGGGTGATGAAGTTTTTGTAGCTGTTGCAGAAACTGGTCAAAATGGTAATATTTATGTTATTAATTCTCGTACTAATCAAGTAACAAAAGGTGCGCAATTGATTAATAAGCCAGGTAATCGTTATATCGGAATTTATTAATTA
Source organism: Faecalibacter bovis (assembly GCF_017948305.1). Classification (NCBI taxonomy): domain Bacteria; kingdom Pseudomonadati; phylum Bacteroidota; class Flavobacteriia; order Flavobacteriales; family Weeksellaceae; genus Faecalibacter; species Faecalibacter bovis. The sequence continues at coordinate 751,229 of NZ_CP072842.1, read as the reverse complement.
TTTAATAGATTTATTTTAAAAAAGGGATTGCTAATGCAGTCCCTTTTTAATTTTTATTCTGGTCTTCTTGGACCATTTTCTCTTGATTTCAGTATGTTTTCAACGTCTTCTAATTTAAATCCTTTCGCTTTTAAAAGAATTAAATAGTGATACATCAAATCGGCTGCTTCACCTAAGAATAAGTCGTCGTTGTTGTCTTTGGCTTCGATCACAATTTCAACGGCTTCTTCACCGACTTTCTGCGCAATTTTATTGATTCCTTTGTTGTATAATTTATACGTGTATGAATCTTTGTCTTCCGCTAAATCGATTCGATCATTAATCGTTTGTTCTAATTCATAAACAAATCCACGATTCGAAACTTCGTTGAAACAAGTTGTAGAACCTGTATGACACGTTGGTCCAAAAGGTTTTGCTTTGATTAAAATTGTATCGTTGTCGCAATCAATCGCGATGGATTTTACTTCTAAAAAGTTTCCTGATGCTTCACCTTTTGTCCATAATCTATTTTTTGAACGAGAATAGAATGTTACTTTTCCTAATTCTTCTGTTTTTGTAAAAGCTTCTTCGTTCATATAACCCAACATCAACACTTGATTGTTGAGGTAATTTTGAATAACAACAGGAACTAATCCGTCGTTACTTTTTGTGAAATCGATTTTCATCGTATCGGAATGTTTTGTTCTTTTAAATAATTTTTAAGCGTCGGGATTGGAATTTCACCAAAGTGAAAAATACTTGCGGCTAACCCTCCACTTGCTTTTGTTTCGGTAAAAACTTCGGTGAAATGTTCCATTTTTCCTGCTCCACCAGAAGCAATCACCGGAAGATTTACCGCATCAGCAACCGCTTTTGTAATATCAATTTTGAAACCAGCTTTTGTTCCATCACCATCCATTGAGGTTAATAAAATCTCACCAGCTCCTAATTCTTCCACTTTCTTTACCCAATCTAACGTTTCCCAATCGGTTTCAATTTTTCCACCGCTGACAAACACTTTTTGCGTTCCATTGACGTCGCGAGTATCTACTGCAACCACCACACATTGGGATCCAAAACGAGCCGCTAAATCAGCCACCAATTGAGGATTTTTCACCGCAGAAGAATTTACAGATACTTTATCTGCACCTGCTTGGATTACAGCCGAAGCATCTTCAACCGAATTGATTCCGCCACCAACTGTAAATGGAATATTTATCGCCGCCGCAATTTTCTTAACCATTTCAGCTAAGGTTTTACGTTTTTCAATTGTCGCTGTAATATCCAAAAACACCAATTCGTCAGCGCCTTCTTCTACATATTTCTTTGCCAATTCTACTGGATCTCCGGCGTCGCGTAATCCTTCGAAATTAACTCCTTTTACTGTTCTTCCATCTTTGATGTCGAGACAGGGGATGATTCTTTTCTTCAGCATAATAGTTACAAGTTCTAAGTTCTAAGACGTAAGGTTTTAAATTACTTCTTAGCAACTGAACTACTTTAATTATAATTATTTGAACACATTAGATCTTAAGTCCTAGAACCAAAGTTGTCGTTCTTTGTAAACTTTTCGTAACCACTTAACAATCTTCCAACTTCTTCAGTCAACGGAAAAATTTCATCGTAAATAGTTTGAGTAATATATGCTAGATCTTTAGATAGTAATAAAAAATATTTCACTTCTTCTAAAGATCCTATTGAATGACTAAGAAAACTAAGTTTATGAGCAGTTGTACTTTTCTTTCTTCCTTCAACAATATTTGCCGGAATAGAATATGCCGCTCGCCTAATTTGACTTGTAATACCAAATATTTCTTCTCTTGGGAAGTCCTTGGTAATCTCATAAATTTTCAAAGTTAATTCGTGAGATTTCTGCCAAACAACTAATGATTCGAAATTTGTTGCCATTGTATAAGTTATTATTTCATTAATTTACAAAATATAACCTTAGACCTTAGAACATTCGACTTAGATCTTTAAGATTAATTCTTCCTTCGTAAATCGCTTTTCCTAAAATCGCTCCTTCACAACCTAATTCTTTTATTTTAATTAAATCGTCGATGGAAGAAACGCCTCCAGAAGCAATTAATTTGACGTCTGCAGCAGCTAAGATTTCTGCATACAATTCGTTCGATGTTCCTTGCAACATACCATCTTTAGCAATGTCTGTACAAATGACATAATCAATTCCTTTTGCTTTGTATTCTTGGATAAAATCAATCACATCTAATTCAGAAGTTTCTAACCAACCGTGTGTCGCAATTTTACGATCTTTGGCATCAGCTCCTAAAATGATTTTTTCGCTTCCGTATTGCGCAATCCATTCTTGAAATAACGTCGGATTTTGCACAGCAATACTTCCACCTGTTATTTGATTCGCACCACATTCAAATGCAATACGAATATCATCATCTGCTTTAATTCCTCCACCAAAATCAACTTTTAAATTGGTTTTAGAAGCAATTAATTCTAAGGTTTTATAGTTGATGATTTGCTTTGATTTCGCACCATCTAAATCCACTAAGTGTAAATATTCGATTCCGTAATCCTCGAATTCTTTCGCAACTTCTAATGGATTTTCGTTGTATATTTTTTTTGTATCGTAATCGCCTTGTGATAAACGAACGCATTTTCCGTCGATAATATCTATTGCTGGGATGATTCTCATAATGCTAAAAAGTTCTTCAATATTTGTTCCCCAATTCCAGCTGATTTTTCCGGGTGAAATTGAGTGGCGTAAAAATTATCTTTATTCAAAGAAGCTGAATATTCTAAAATATAATTGGTTTTAGCAATTGTATATTCTGAAAGTTCGCAGTAAAAACTGTGTACATAATAAATATCCGAGTTTTCTTCTATTTCGCTGTATAAAGATGTTTTTAAATCGTAAATGGTATTCCATCCCATATGTGGAACGATTTCCGTTGATGGAAATAATTTCACCTGAATTGGAAAAATTCCTAAACAATCTGTATTTCCTTCTTCCGAAAAAGCACACATCAATTGCTGACCTAAACAAATTCCTAAAGTTGGTTGTTTTAAGTTTTTTATGACTTCATCTAAACCTTTTTCTTTTAAATAAGTCATCGCAGAACTCGCTTCTCCAACACCAGGGAAAATTACTTTATCTGCATTTTGCAAGGTTTCAAAATCGTCTGTAATTACCGCTTCGTAACCCAAACGAGTTACGGCATTGTAAACCGATTTTACATTTCCTGCGTTATATTTTATAATCGCAATCATTATAACATTCCTTTTGTTGAAGGTAAAATCATTTTTTCTGGATCACGCTTTACCGCAACTTTAATCGCTTTCGCAAACGCTTTAAAAATTGCTTCGATTTTGTGGTGTTCGTTTGTCCCTTCCGCTTTAATATTTAAGTTGGCTTTTGCTCCATCAGTAAATGATTTAAAGAAGTGATAGAACATTTCCGTTGGCATTTGACCAATCATCTCACGGTTAAATTCAGCTTCCCAAACTAACCAGTTTCTTCCACCAAAATCAATTGCAGCTTGTGCTAAACAATCGTCCATTGGTAAAGTGAAACCGTAACGTTCGATTCCTAATTTATTTCCTAAAGCTTGAGCAAAAACTTCACCTAAAGCAATGGCTGTATCTTCAATCGTGTGGTGTTCGTCAACTTCTAAATCTCCGTCAACTTTAATCACTAAATCCATTTGCCCGTGACGCGCAATTTGATCTAACATATGATCGAAAAAGTGTAAACCAGTCGAAATATCTGATTTTCCTGTTCCGTCTAAATTTAAGTCGATTTTAATTTTTGTTTCATTGGTATTACGAACAATTGAAGCTGTACGATTTTGTAATTTTAAGAACTCGTAAATCTCTTTCCAAGAAGTTGTTTTTAATGCAATTGCCTCATTCAAACCTTCATTATCTTTAATTTCGTCAGCTCCTAAAGCTTCATCATTCGCAATAAAAATTCCTTTTCCACCTAAATTCTGCGCTAATTTTACATCGGTAATACGATCTCCAATTACAAAAGAATTTGCTAAATCATATTCCGGATTGTTGATGTATTTTGTTAATAAAGCTGTTCCAGGTTTACGTGTTGGTGCATTTTCGTATGCAAATGTTTTATCGATGTAAATATCTTCAAATTTTACTCCTTCGTTTTCGAATGCTTTTACTACGAAATTTTGAATTGGCCAGAACAATTCATCTGGATTTGAAGGTGTTCCTAAACCATCTTGGTTCGTTACCATCGCTAATTCGTAATCCAATTCTTTTGCAATTTTACCTAAATAAGTAAATGCTTCTGGATAGAATTCTAATTTAGAAAAGCTGTCTACTTGATAGTCAGCCGGCTCTAAAATCATTGTTCCATCTCTATCTATAAAAAGTACGCGTTTCAAAGTTATATTGTTTTAAGTGTTTGTATTAATTTTTGATTTTCCTCTGCTGTTCCCAAGTTGATACGTAATGCATTTGGAATTGAAGGAAAACGTTTGCTTGTTAAAATCTGATTTTCGACCAATTTTAGATAGATTTCTTCTGCATTTTTGAATTCAATTAAAAAGAAATTCGCATCCGAATGATAAATCTTAATGACTGATTCGATTTGAGATAATTGAGAATAGAATAGCTCTTTTTGTTCTATCAAATACGCTAAATTCGTTTCGAAAGTTTCCACTTGATCTAAACCAATTAACGCCTTTTCGATATTAATAGCACTAATATTGTAAGGCGATTTGGTACGATTGAATAAGCTAATGATAAATTCAGAAGCCAAAGCCATTCCGATTCTCAAACCTGCCATTCCCCAAGCTTTAGAAAGGGTTTGAAGAACGATTAAATTATCATATTGATTCAACTTTGAAACCATTGATGCTTTAGCCGAAAACTCAATATATGCTTCATCAATCACCACAATTCCATCAAAATTTTCGATATAAAATTCTAAATCTGAAATCGAATTTCCTATTGGATTATTCGGCGTACATAAGAACAAAACTTTAGCGCCACTATCTTTAGTTTTCGCTAAGAATTCTTCTTTCGTCAATTGGAAATTTTCGTCTAAATCCAATTCGATGACTTCATTTCCGTTCACGCTTGCATAAAATTCATACATCGCAAACGAAGGTTTCATTACCACAATTTTATCTTCGTTTGGACGACAAAAGATTTTAATGATTAAGTCAATCAACTCATCACTTCCGTTACCAACTGCAATTTGAGTAGAAGGAACATTCTTAATTGAAGAAAGCTTTTCTCTTAAAACTTTTTGTGTAGAATCTGGATAACGATTGTAATCTCCGAAAGGATTTTCATTCGCATCTAATTTCGTGTAATCTGATGTATCGAAAGTATCTCTAAAACTGACGTAAGGTTTTAAAGCTAATATATTGGGACGAACGTATTTTTCGATTCTATTTTCCATATTTTTTTAAAGTTCTTAGTTCCTAGTTGTAGATTTTAAGGCTTGACTATTCTAATTTATCCTTAAGTCTTACGCCTTATAACTTAAGTCTTGTAGTCGTAAGGTAACCGCATTTTTGTGCGCAAATAATTCTTCAGCTTCTGCCATAGATTCGATTGCAGGACCAATATTCTGAATTCCTTCTGCTGATAATTTTTGGAACGTAATTTTCTTGATGAAACTATCTAAAGAAACTCCCGAATAATTCTTCGCGTAGCCATTTGTTGGTAAGGTATGATTGGTTCCAGAAGCGTAATCTCCAGCCGATTCACACGAATAGTTCCCTAAGAAAACCGAACCCGCATTGATGATAGTTGGAATAAAATCTTCAGCTGTTTCGCAAGCGAAAATTAAGTGCTCAGGTGCGTAAATATTCGAGAAAGCAACACATTCTTCGATAGAATTTAAAACTATTCCTCTTGAATTTTCTAAAGCTTTAGCCGCTAACTCTTTTCTTGGTAAAATTTCTAATTGCGCATTGATTTCTTCAATCGTTTCGTTTAACGTTTGCTCATTTGTTGTTAATAAAATCACCTGAGAATCAATACCATGCTCCGCTTGAGACAATAAATCTGCAGCCACATATTTAGGAACGGAAGTTTCATCTGCAATGACTAATACTTCACTTGGACCTGCAGGCATATCAATCGCCACTCCAAAATTTTGAGCCACTTGTTTCGCAGCCGTTACGTATTGATTTCCTGGACCAAAAATTTTATCAACTTTCTGAATCGTTTCTGTTCCAAAAGTTAAAGCGCCAATCGCTTGTATTCCTCCAACTTTGTAAATTTTTTCAATGCCGATTAAGTTCGCTGTATATAAAATTGCAGGGTGAATTTTACCTTCTTGATTAGGAGGTGTACATAAAATAATGTTTTGGCAACCCGCTAATTTCGCAGGAATTCCTAACATCAACGTTGTTGAAAATAATGGAGCTGTTCCGCCAGGAATGTAGATTCCAACATTTTCGATTCCGCGAGATTCTCTCCAACAATTAACCCCTTTTGTTGTTTCAATTACTTTCACTTCCTCACGTTGTACCGCATGGAATTTTTCAATATTAGAAGCTGCTATTTGAATCGCTTGTTTTAAATCTTCGGAAATTAAATCTTTGGCTTCTTCAATTTCTTCAATCGAAACTTCTAAAGAAGTTAATCGAACTTTATCAAATTGTTCTGTAAAGTCAATTAATGCTTGATCTTTTTCTTTTTGAATTTTTCCAAAAACATCTAAAACGATTTTTTGTAAATCTTGCGCTTCTTTCGTTGGTCGAGAAGTCAAAGCTGACCAATCTGAAAGTTGTGGGTTTATATAGGTTTGCATCTATTCTTAGTTTTAAGTTCTAAGACTTAAGTTGTAAGGTTTATAGCGTCCTTATGACTTATACCTTAAGACTTACGTCTTATAAAATCATTTTCTCAATTTCTAACACTAAAATTCCTTCGGCACCGAAAGCTTTTAGTTGCTCGATGATATCCCAGAAAGTATCTTCTTTAATTACGGTGTGGATAGAAGACCAACCTTCTTGCGCCAATGGTAAAATGGTCGGTGATTTCATTCCGGGCAATAAAGTGATGATTTCTTCTAACTTATCGTTTGGCGCGTTTAATAAGATGTATTTGTTTTCTGAAGATTGTTTTACCGCTTCGATTCTGAACAATAATCGATCTAAAATTGCTTGTTTTTCAGTGTCTAAACTTTTGTTCGCGATTAAAACTGCTTGAGATTCAACAACCGTTTCTACTTGTTTTAATCCATTAGTTAATAGCGTAGAACCTGTAGAAACAATGTCGAAAATGGCGTTCGCTAAACCGATGCTTGGGGCGATTTCTACACTTCCTCCAATTTCTTCAATCTTTACATTCAACCCTTTTTCTTGAAAGAAATTTCCTAAAATACGTGGGTAAGAAGTAGCAATTTTTTTGTTTTCGAAGTACGATAAATCGGTATAGACTTCATCTTTGGGAATGGCTAAACATAATTTGCATCCCGCAAAACCTAATTGACGAACGATGTTGATGTCTTTATTTTTTTCCCACACTTCATTCTCACCTAAGATTCCGATATCAGCAACTCCTTGTTCTACATATTGCGGAATATCGTCGTCGCGTAAGAATAAAACTTCGATAGGGAAGTTTGATGATTCGGTTCTTAATTTTCGACCACTTGCAGAGATTTTAATCCCACAATCTTTTAATAATTCTAGGGATTTTTCACTTAATCTTCCGCTTTTCTGAATGGCAATTTTTAATTTACTCATTTTAATTTTATTGTGAAGTCTGAGTAAAAAAGCGGAGAGTGAAAAGATAGAAATAAAAAAAACCGACTGATTTACTCAGACGGTTTCATTAATATTTTTAGTTCACTTCAAAATACAACAAATCAGGCCGCCTAAAAGGAGCTATGATGATGATGTACATGATGTTTTTGAGTGAATGACATATTCTTTATTTGTGTTTACAAAATTAGAAAGGATAATTTAATTATGAGTTATAAAATTTAAATATTTAATAAATTTTGTATTTAATAGGGTTTTGGCTGATTAATTTAGATAATATTTCTATTTAATTAAATTTTTATAGAAAAATATCATATCAAATAAACGACTCACAATTAGGTATAATTATTGGAGATATTACATTAATTAAGTAGAATTACTTTACTTTGTAGAATATTTAAGAAATCTTGAATTTTTAGATGTTAGAAAAAAAAGAAGCAAATTACGAAAGAGTAGTTTTAGTAGGATTGGTAACACAAAAGCAATCTGAAGAAAAACTAACTGAATATATGGATGAATTAGAGTTTTTAACTTTTACGGCTGGTGCTGAAGTTGCTGCTCGATTTATTCAAAAAGTAGATAAACCAGATCCAAAAACTTTTGTTGGAAGTGGTAAATTAAATGAAATCTTAGATTATGTAGTTGAACATAATATTGATACTTTAATCTTTGATGATGAATTAACACCATCACAATTAAAAAATATTGAGAAAGTTGTAGAACGTAAGGTGATTGACCGTACGCAGTTGATTCTTGATATTTTTGCGCAACGTGCACAAACATCGTATGCCCGTACCCAAGTAGAATTAGCACAATATCAATATTTATTACCTCGTCTTACGCGCATGTGGACTCACTTAGAGCGTCAGCGTGGTGGAATTGGGATGAGAGGTCCTGGTGAAACTGAGATTGAAACGGATAGACGTATTATTCGTGATCGAATTACATTATTAAAGGAAAAACTAAAAGTTGTTGATAAACAAATGGCAACGCAGCGTAAAAATCGCGGACAATTAGTTCGTGTTGCGTTAGTTGGTTATACGAATGTTGGTAAATCAACATTGATGAATGTTTTATCTAAATCTGAAGTTTTTGCTGAAAACAAATTATTTGCAACCTTAGACACAACTGTACGTAAAGTTGTTGTTGGTAATTTACCTTTCTTGCTAACTGATACTGTTGGTTTTATTCGAAAATTACCTACACAATTAGTAGAATCATTTAAATCTACGTTAGATGAGGTTCGCGAAGCTGATTTATTGGTGCATGTTGTAGATATTTCTCACGAAAGTTTTGAAGGTCATGTAGATTCTGTTAATCAAATCTTAGCTGAAATTCAATCTAACGACAAGCCAACAATTATGGTTTTTAATAAGATTGATAATTTCTCATATACTCCAAAAGAAGATGATGACTTAACGGAAATGAAATTCGAGAATTATTCTTTAGAAGATTGGAAACGTACTTGGATGGCGAAAACAGATTACAAAACTTTATTTATTTCGGCAACGGAAAAAGATAATTTAGAGGATTTACGCAAAACAATTTACGATGAAGTAAAAGATATTCATACGAAGCGATTCCCATACAATAATTTCTTATTTCAATATTACGAAGAAGAAGATATGACTGAAGAAGAATAAAATATTTATAGAAGAGTTCAAGAAATTGAACTCTTTTTTTTGTTCTTGAATTTGACAAATCATTTCATGAATTATCAATATTTAAAGTTTACAGAAATGAAGATAAAATTTTAATAAATTCTTCCCTTTGCTCTATAAAAGCCACATGTCCACAATCAAGTTTTTCAACTTTAATATTTTCTTTTTCAGGAATTACAGTTTCAAACAAATCAACATCAATCGTAGAATCTTTAGAACCATTTATAATCAAGAAAGGTTTATCAATATCATAAAAAACATGTGTACGATCTGGTCTCTCTCTCATACCTCGTAAAGTAGCTTCAATTCCTTTAACAGAATTTTCAAGTGCGATATTTTTTAATTCATTTATTTCATTTTCCAACTGAAGTTTCAATTCTTCAGCGAAAAGCATTGGGATACTTAATCGAACAAATAGGGGATAATTTTTTTGAATAGTTGGGATTACTTTTAATCGTTGTTCCTTTTTCTCCTTGTTATCTGGTAACGAAGTTGAATTTACTAAAACCACTTTATTAACAAATTGTGGATAACCTTCGGCAATGGCTAAACTAACATATCCGCCCATTGAATGACCAATAAAAGTAGCATTCGAAATTTTCAGAAATTCTAAAACTTCAATTACTTTTTCAGCCATTATTTCAATGGTATTTATGTCTTGATTACTTTCACTTTTTCCGTGTCCAGGTAAATCAATTGTTATGACTTGGAATGTTTTTGAGAATTCTGAAATAAATGAATTCCAAATGTTAGAATTTTCCATAAATCCATGCAAAAAAACTACAGAATTACCTGTTCCTTCAGTCGTGTAATGTAACATTTAGATCTAATTTTAATCAAAATTACATTTAAATCTTTAATTATAAATCGTAATAATTAAACTTTCGTTTTTGTACTTTTGAAACAAATTTTTTAAAAATGATTACAATATCACAAAGCTATACTTTACAAGAGAATGTTGTTTTTATGCTTGATAAATCAGCTGATTTTAAAGTTGAAAATAACGAATTGATTCAAAATATTATTGAAGAATTTAAACAAGGAGAAGCAAAATTTGATTTTATTAAATTAGGAAAACAAACAGTTTTTTTAGTTGATGAAAACCAAGAGTTAGAACCTTTGCGTGTTGCAGGATTTTCAATTAGACAACAATTAGATAAAAAAGCAACTAAAATAACTTTAGTAGGAAATGGTGCAAAAGTGTTGTCGGTTGCAGAAGGTTTAGAATTATCTAACTATCAATTCTTGAAATATTTTAAAGATGCAGATGAAAAAGAATTTGCATTGAATGAAGTTTCAATAGTTGGTGATGTTACAGCTGAACAAGTTGCTGAGCTGAACAATATCATAAAAGCTGTTTATTGGGGAAGAGATATGGTGAATGAGCCAAACTCTTATTTGACTTCATTACAATTGGCGAAAGAATTAGAAGAGATTGCGAAAGAAGCTAAAATTAAAATTGAAGTTTTACATAAAGATGAAATTGACAAACTGAAGTTAGGTGGATTATTAGCAGTGAATAAAGGTTCTGTACAACCGCCTACTTTTACAATTTTAGAATATAAACCAACAAATCCTCGCAACGAAAAACCAATTGTTTTAGTTGGGAAAGGAATTGTATATGATACTGGTGGATTATCCCTGAAACCTACACCAAATTCGATGGATCTTATGAAATCTGATATGGGTGGAGCGGCTTGTATGGGTGGAGCAATTTATGCTGCAGCATTAAATCAATTAGATTTACATCTTATCGCTTTAATTCCTTCTACTGATAACCGTCCAGGAGGAGATGCTTATGCTCCGGGTGATGTGATTACGATGTATGATGGAACAACTGTTGAGGTATTAAATACAGATGCGGAAGGGCGTATGATTTTAGCAGATGCAATTGCGTATGCGAATCAATATGAGCCAGAATTAATTATTGATGCAGCAACATTAACAGGAGCAGCTTTAGTTGCAGCGGGAACTCGTGCTACTTGTATGATGAGTAATGCAAATGTTGAGATTAATTCTAAATTAAAAACTGCTGGAAACGAAGTGTATGAGCGTTTAGTTGAATTACCACTTTGGGACGACTATAAAGAGCAAATTAAATCTCAAATTGCAGATCTTAAAAATATTGGTGGAAGCTATGCAGGTACAATTACTGCGGGTAAATTTTTAGAGCATTTTACAACTTATCCATTTATTCATTTAGATATTGCTGGGCCTGCGTTTACAACTGCACCAGAAAATTACAAAGGAAATGGAGGAACTGGTGTTGGAATCCGTTTGCTAAACCAATTTTTCAAGAAATATTAAGCATGATTTTTTAAATCAATTATAAAATAAAACGCCTCGGATTTCTCCGAGGCGTTTTTTATTTCAGATGATATCAAATTTTATTTTTTGATAATCTTAACTGTTTTAGATGATCCGTTTTCGAAAGTAACTTTAACCATATAAACACCTGCAGTTAATTTTGCAGTATTTAATTGATAAGTTTTTCCTCCAACTTTAACACTATTTACAGTTTGACCAGCTAAGTTATAAACTTCAATATTTGCAATTGTTTGCTCACCTTTGAAGTTTAATTCGTTTTGAACTGGATTTGGATAGTAAGCGAAATTCGCTTTATTCATATCACCAACAGCTAATTCTGTACATTCATTAGCGAAACAGAAGTTGTCGATTGATAATGGAGGTTGAACTCCGTCTGAAGCATCATTTTTCCAGTAGAATAATAAACGAACAGTTTGTCCAGCAACAGCTGATAAATCAACTTGTTCATTTAATACTGCAGTTCCGTTAGATAAATTAAGTTTAGTTGAACCGAAATACTGACCTGTGATAGTACCTGTAGAAGTAATATTAGTAGCATTATTAGGAACGTATGAAGTAGGTACGATAAAGAAACGACCGTAATCATATGTTGTTTCACCTGTAGCAGTCCAGTCAAATTTAACGTTTGCAGTTGTAATATCAGTAGGTAATTCAACGTCTGCATAAGCATAAGCTCTACTTGTAGCTTCTACATTATAAGTGTTAGTATTACCATTTTCAGAAATAAATAATTTACCATTATCAGAACCTGATGGAGTTCCTACATTGAATTTATTAGTCTCATTACCATTAACTAAATTCCATTTTAATGTTTCGAAATCATCAGTAAATGGATAAGCTTGTGGTGTTGCATTTGTAGTAAATGAAGGTCCTTGGTACCAATTATCTCCTGAATCACAATCAGATTTCATCCACCAGTAGTATGTAGTAGCTGAGTTTAAATCTGATAAATTTACAGTATTTTCTGTAGTAGAAACTCCTGTATCACCAGTCGGTGCTTCATTAGTTGTAGAAACTACATAAGAATATGTATCTGAATTTCCTGTCCAGCTGATTGTAGCTGCGTTATAAGTAACATTAGATGTTGCTAAATTAGTTGGAGTTAAACAACTCGGAGCATAATCAATAGCAAAGTTATCAATTGTTAATGCAGGTGGATGTGTTCCTGAATCATTTTTGAAATAGAAAACTAAACGAATTGTTTGTCCAGCGTACGCACTTAAATCTACACCTTCGTCAATAAATGTGTGTTTGATGTCTTCGAATGCACCACTATAAGTATGTGATGGATTATAAATTAAATGCGGATGAACTGTATTAAATTCATTAGAAACTATATCTCCAGGTATGTAAATAGAGTTAACTCCATTCATAATAATTGGATTCGCTTCAGTATCAATGCTAGTACCTGCTGTAGGTATTGCAGAAGCTGGCATGATAAAGAATCTTCCATGATCCCATGGTGTACTAACAGTTCCTTCTCCTTTAAAAATCCAATCGAATGTAATTTTTGCTAAAGTTAAGTCAGCAGGTAAAACTACATCACGATAAGCGTAAATTAAAGATCCTGTTCCAGAATATGTGTTATCTGTTCCATTCTGAGAAACAAATAATTTATTATCTGCATAAGTTACATTATTAGCCTCTGCAGGTGTACCAATGTAGAATTTATTTGTTTGTGATCCGTTAGCGAATACCCATTGAGGATTGTCGAAATTATCAGCAAATGGGAATGTTGCTGGCACTTGTGCTGTTTGGAAAGAAGAACCTAACCAACTAGATTTATCATCTTCACCACAAACTGTTCTAACCCACCAATAGTAAGTTGTCGTACTATCTAATCCAGTTATTTCAGCTGTATTTCCACTTACTAAAGTTCCTGTAGCTGATGCTTCTGGAGCCGTGTTAGTTGTAGAATAAATATACTCAAAATCTGTTGCAGTTGATGTCCAACCTATTGTAGCACTAGATGTAGTGATATTTGTAGTTGTAGGAGCCGTAGGTGCAGGACAAGAAATTGTTGTTGTGAATGTTAATGGGCTAGCAGTCCATTCTGATTTACCAGCGTCAGAACAATCTGTTTTAGTCCAAACATAATAAGTAGTTTCAGGAGTTAAATTAGCTAAAGAAATTGTAGTTTCTGTAGTTGTTCCTGAAGCTTCTGTAGTTTCTGTAGGAGCAGTTGCTTCTGTAGAATAGTAGTATTCATATCCATTAACATCAGATGTTGAAGCTGTCCAAGAAATATCAGCAGTTCTAGCTTCGACATTAGAAGCCGTCATCTGAGTAGGAGCTAAACATGATGGAGTATAATCAAATACAAAATCATCAATAATTAATGATGGCGCATTTTGTGTAGAACCATCAGATCTGAAATAGAATAATACACGTACAGTTTGTCCAGCATGAGCTGATAAATCAATCGCATTGTTTTGGAAAACATTAGCTTTCTCTTCATATGCTCCATTAAACACAGTATTAGCAGCAGCAACATGACTCATTAAATGTTTGAAATCTCCCGATAAATATGGATTTTCATTAAATGAGAAAATATTATTTAAAGCTGTTGGATCTTGTGTTAATGGAGTGGTCGTTTGTAAAGTAGATGTGATAGGTACAATTAAAAATCGTCCGAAATCCCATGCATATGTAGTTCCTTCTCCTTTAATTAACCATTTGAAGCTAACTTTAGCAGTAGTAATATCAGCAGGTAAAGTAACGTCTCTATAAGCGTACGCGATTGAATTTGATTTATAAACAGGACTTAAGTTATCTGTTTCAGATGAAACAAATAATTTACCATTAGCAAATGTTAAATTCGCAGCAGTAGTCCCAGTTCCAATTGTCAAAGAAGTTGGAGTGTCTATATAGAAAGTAGATAATTGATTCGTTGCTGTAGAGTTTGATAAAATTCCCCATCCATTATTAGCACCATCAAAATTGTCTGTAAATGGGAATGTAGCTGCTAATTGTCCAGTTTGGAATGTAGTAACTGAAGTCCATTCAGATTTATCAGTATCAGAACATACAGATCTAACCCATAAATTGTAATTTGTTGTTTGAGATAAATTACTTAATGTAGCAGAAGTTGTAGTTGTTGTTCCAGTAGCTGTTGTTGTAGCTGTTGGAGCTGTTGCATCTGTAGAAATGTAATATTCGTAGCTTGATGCTTCTGTCAAAGCAGCTGTCCAACTAGCTTGTGCAGTATTATGTGTAATGTTAGACATTGTTACTGCCGAAGGAGGTAAACATGTAGGAGCTAAATCGACGATAATATCATCTAAGTAAAGATAGAATTGATTTGCAGCTGAATATGAGTGAAAGCCGATGTAATAATTTCCAGATGTTGTAACTGTGAAATATTTCTCTACACTTATTGTGCTTCCGTTAGCTCTAAATACACCATGATCAAAAATAACTTGGTTCATTGCAGAACTATTTTGCTCCTGACCAATGCTAACTTTTAATTTTTCATCATAACCTCCTGTTCCAGTTTTGTAGCGTATTCTATAGTTTACTCCAGCTTCTAAAGCTAAACCTTTAGTAAAGAACCAATCATTAGCAGCGTTTGTAGATTGATATCTATATCTTAGATATGGTGCAGTGAATCCTGATTGGCTTGATGTAAGAATTTTCCAAGTTTCAGAATCGTTATTAGTATTTTCAACTAAAGTACACTCGCGTACGTCAGTTGTTAGTTCTGAAAAATCTTCAGTGTATGGTATCGGATTGTTGGCACATGGATCAGTAATACCTGTAACTTCTACATTATCAATAGAAAATCCTAAGTTATCTCCAGATCCACCTTGTAAACGTGCGGTAACCCAACGAAATTGTACGTTTTCTTTAAACGCAACTTCTGCAGGAAGACTAATTTCTTTCGTACGAGTTTCAACTACATTTGTCCCAGAATTGTTCGTTCCAGAACCAGCACCAGTAAAAATTTCTTCTGATTCCGTTATAGGTGTAAAATCACCTTCTGTACCAATGCGATATTGTAACTGTACTGCTAAAACACGATCACTATTAACACGTTGTAAATTAATGTCGTATTTGATTTTAATCTGTTGACGATCTAAAGTACTAACTGCTAAAGCAGGAATTGTTCTAGTTGTTGTTGTGTTTAAGAATCCTAATCTTTGCCCAATGTTTCCAATATGTGCGGCACTTGTTGAATTTGAAAGATTAGATGTATAAAACGCAAAATCTGCAGAAGGTGAAACAATCTCAAAGTTTCCCGAAATGTTTCCGGCAATTCTCCAACCTTGCCAACCAGCAGGGTAAGCATTTGTTAAGTCATTAAAATTTTGTGTGTATGGAACCGGTTGAGGTGTCGGATTTGTTTGTGCAAGAGCACCAGTCATACCAACCCCTGTTAATAACAGAGTCCCTACATAGTTTCTAAATGATCGCTTAATTAGGGTTTCGAACGAATCCGAACCTTTATCACGCGTCATTTTAGAAGATGTGTAAGTTTTCTTCATAAAATATGTGTTAATTAAATATTAGTGTTGTTTCAAATTTAGTTAAAAATTTAACATTTTATAAGTTGAATATTAAATTTATTATCAAATAAATTTGAGTTTTACAATAAATGGTTGGATTTAGTTCAAAAAAAAAGAGTTTCAAATTAATTTGAAACTCTTAAGTTTTTAATATATAGAACCTTATAAAATAACGTGTCCTAGCTTTGTTAATTTTTGATGGTCTAAAATTTTAATTTTACGACCTTCAACTTCAATTAGTTCATCTGTTTTAAATTCTGATATTAATCGAATAGCAGACTCAGTTGCAGTACCAATTAAGTTGGCCATTTCTTCTCTTGTTAAAGAAATATTGATGAATCCATCTTTATCAGTACCTAATTTTCCTTCTAATAACAATAAAACTTCAGCTAAACGTTCGCGAACAGTTTTTTGTGCTAAATAGGTAATTGTACGTGCGTATTCGCCTAAATCTTTTGCAATTCGTTGTAGAATATCGAAGGCTAATTTTGGATTAAATTCTAATAATTTTAAAAAGAATTTTTCAGGGATGTAATAAATTTCAACCGGATTCATAGCAGTAGCTGATGCACCAAAAACTTCTTGGCTCAAGATAGATCTGTAACCAATAATATCTCCTGCATTCGCAAATCGTAAAATTTGCTCTTTACCATTAAAACCGATTTTAAATAATTTAGCTGTTCCGTTAATTAAACAGTAAATTCCCTTAGGTGTCGCTCCTTCTTGGATGATTTCGTCACCCTTTTTCAATGTAAGAACTCTCTTTTCTTGTTCAAATTCTATTAACTCTTCTTTCGTAAAAACGCCCAAACTATCAGGGTTCTCAAACAACATTTTGATAGATTCTAGATTTTCATTAAATTCTGACATTGCTTTGTGTTATGACTTATCTCATACAAAGTTAAGGTTATTTCTGATAAAAGGAAAGTAATTTTGCAAAAGAATATGGCAGAGAATTGTTTCCACTGTGGGCAAGGAATTGAAGAAGAGAGAATTGAGTTCGATCAAAAAGAGTTCTGTTGTCAAGGTTGTAAGACTGTATATGAGGTCTTAAACATAAATAATTTAAGTGATTATTACCATTTAAATCAAAATGCAGGTGTTCGTCCCGATTCTCGTGGAGATCACCAATTCGACTTTCTAAACACCAAGGAAATCTTTGACAAAGTCGTAGATTTTTCTGATGATGGTATTTCGGTGGTCTCATTCGAGGTACCTGTAATTCATTGTACATCGTGTATTTGGTTATTAGAGAGTTTAGAAACCATTAATCCTTCGATTATTTCTTCAAACGTAAACTTCACGAAGAAAATCGTACAAATTACTTTTAGACACGAAGATTTAAAATTAGGAGATTTAGCAAGGTTGATGACCAATCTTGGATATAAACCATCTGTTAATTTAAAATCGATTGATAAAAAAGAAGGTTCTAAAACCGACCGTTCATTAGTTAGTAAACTTGTTGTCGCAGGTTTCGCTTTCGGAAATATCATGTTGTTATCATTTCCAGAGTATGTAGAGTTTTTTGGAGACGTTAAAGAATCGTGGTTGGAAGAGAACAAAGAATACTTTAGATGGGCCATGTTTTTCTTATCATTACCTGTTTTCTTTTACTCATCAACTGATTATTTTAGATCAGCATGGCAAGGGTTAAAAAATAAATATATCAATTTAGATATTCCGATTGCTTTAGGAATTATCGTGATCATGTTTAAATCGACTTATGATATCATTTTTGATTTATCACCAGGTTATTTTGACACGCTTGCTGCCTTGTTGTTTTTAATGTTAACAGGAAAATGGTTTCAACAACAAACAATCAAATCGTTAGCTTTTGATCGTGATTACAAGTCATTTTATCCAGTTGCAGTTGCACGCCTTGAAGATGGAGTAGAACAACCTATTTTATTATCTGAGTTAAAGAAAGGAGATCGTATTTTAGTCAGAAATGAAGAAATTATACCTGCTGATGCAATCTTAATTCGAGGCGAAGCTATGATTGATAATTCATTCGTTACAGGTGAATCGCGTTTGATTCCGAAAAAATCGGGAGATAAGATTTTTGCTGGAGGAAAACAATCAGGTCATGCGATAGAATTAGAAATTGTTTCAGAAGTAAATCAAAGTTACCTAACACAGTTATGGAATAATGATGCTTTTAGTAAACAAGAATCTGAATTAAATGCGTTTACAAATCATATAAGTCATTATTTTACGTTAATCATTTTAGGAATTACACTTTTATCAGCTATCGCTTGGTGGTTTTTAGATGCTTCATTAATTCTAAAGGTAGTTACATCTATTTTAATTATTGCTTGTCCTTGTGCATTAGGGTTATCGTCGCCTTTTATTTTGGGTAACATAATGCGTGTTTTTGGGAACAAGAAATTTTATGTAAAGAACACCGCTACCATAGAAAATTTAGCAAAAATTACGGATGTCGTATTTGATAAAACAGGTACAATTACTGAAAGTGATGATGCAAATATTTCTTACGTTGGTAAAGAGTTAACAAGCGATTTACAAGTGTTAGTGCGTAGTTTGTTGCGAAATTCTAATCACCCGTTGAGCAGAACTTTACATCGAAAATTGAATGTGAATGATCATGCAAATGTGCAAGATTATGAAGAAATAATTGGGAAAGGGCAACAAGGGAATGTAGATGGTTATTTTATTAAAGTAGGTTCCAGAAGTTTTGTAAATGCTGAAGGGAATTCATCATTAAATCAAACAGAGGTTTATATTTCCATTAATCACGTGGTTTATGGAAAATATATTTATAAAAACAGATACAGAAAAGGATTAAATTCTCTAATTTCTAAATTAGAAGGTTATAATTTACATATTTTATCAGGTGATAATGATTCTGAAAAAGAATTTTTACAAGGAATTTTCCCTAAGAATACTTCTTTTATGTTTAATCAATCGCCGACAGATAAATTAGAATATATTAAAAAGTTAGAAGCAGAAGGTAAGAAGGTTCTAATGTTAGGAGATGGTTTAAATGACGCTGGAGCTTTAAAACAAAGTACAGTGGGTGTAACCATTTCTGATGATATGAATAGTTTTACACCATCTTGTGATGGGATATTAGATGCAAGAAATTTCAGGTTAGTGCCTGATTTTATGAATCTTTCAAAACAATCGATGCGATTAATTTTGATTGCATTTATAATTAGTTTTGCATACAATATCATCGGATTAGCTTTTGCAATTACAGGTAATTTAGAACCTGTTTATGCGGCCATTTTGATGCCTGTAAGTTCGGTTTCAGTTCTTTTATTTGCTACGGCGAGTACAAGATTAACCGATTATTTACACAAATGGAATTTAGAATGATTTTAAATTAGATTTCAAAAATAGCCTCTGACTAAAATCATTGTGATAAGAAGCTGAGGCTTTGTAATTTTGTAGATGATATGGGGATATTATTATTAATGATAATGGTCAGCGTCTCGTTAGGCGCAATCTTTCTTTTATTCTTTTTTGTAGGATTTAAGAAGGGACAGTTTGATGATGATGAATCACCAGCAGTCAGAATGTTAAAAGAGGATAAAAAAACTAAAGATAAAATCGACTCATAATGCAAATGCAGACTTTTAGTTACGACAATAAGATCGTAAAGTATTTCGTTTATGCCACATTGTTTTGGGCAGTTATGGCATTTTTCTATGGAGTTTTAGTAGCAACTTTGCTTTTCTTCCCAACTTTACCAGAAGTTCTTTTTGGTACAGATGATCCAACGGTTAGTGGATCTGGGGCAGGAATTCAAGGTCTTGTAGACTCTCAAGGGAAATTAGGATTTGGTAGGCTTCGTATGATTCATACTACGTTAGCAATTTTCGCTTTCGTTGGTAACAGTTTCTTCAGTGGAGCGTACTATTCAATCCAAAGATTGTTAAAAACTAGAATGTACAGTGATGTAATGAGCTGGACAATTTTCTGGGGATGGCAATTATTTATTGTAGCGTCTTTTGTTACATTCACGTTAGGGTACAATACTTCAAAAGAGTATGCTGAACACGAATGGCCAATTGACATTTTAATCGCATTAGTTTGGGTACTATTTGGTGTTCAAATGTTCTTAACTATTGCAAACCGTCGTGTACGTCACTTATACGTAGCGATTTGGTTCTTTATCGGTACTTGGGCTGGTATTACAATGTTACACGTATTCAACAACTTAGAATTACCTGTGTCATTCAACCCATTAGCACCAAAATCTTATTCAATTTATTCAGGTGTACAAGATGCCTTAGTACAATGGTGGTACGGACATAATGCTGTTGCATTTTTCTTAACAACACCAATCTTAGGTTTAATGTACTACTTTGTACCCAAAGCGGCTAACAGACCTGTATTCTCGTACAAGTTATCTATTATCCACTTCTGGTCATTAATTTTCATTTACATCTGGGCAGGTCCACACCACTTATTATACACTGCGTTACCAGGTTGGGCACAAGCTTTAGGAACAGGATTCTCAATCATGTTAATCGCTCCATCTTGGGGAGGTATGTTAAATGGATTATTAACATTACGTGGTTCATGGGATAAAGTTAGAGAAAATCCTATCTTAAAATTCTTCGTAGTAGCATTAACATGTTATGGTATGGCTACGTTCGAAGGGCCTTTATTAGCTACAAAAACATTAAATAAAATCGGTCACTTTACTGACTGGGTTCCTGCCCACGTACACGTTGGTACATTAGGATGGAACGGATTTATGGCATTTGGTGTAGTTTACTACTTAATACCTAAATTATTTAATACAAGATTAGCTTCTATCAAATTAGCTAATGCACACTTCTGGATTGGTACTTTTGGTATTTTATTTTGGGTTATCCCAATGTATGTTGCAGGTTGGACACAAGGTTTGATGTGGAAACAATTTGCAGAAGATGGTACATTAGAGTACGGTAACTTCTTACAAACTGTTACGATCTTAAAACAATGGTTATATCCATTACGTGCTTTTGGTGGTACATTATATTTAACAGGAGCAATCTTGATGATTATCAATGTTATTAAAACTGTTAAACAAGGATCATTCGTTAGTAACGAAGAAGTTTCAGCTCCTGCGTTAGCTCCTAAATCTGCAGCTCGTGCTGAAGGTGAAACTGTTCACACTTGGATTGAGCGTATGCCTATTGTTTTAACTGTAGGTTCAGTTTTAACTTTAGCTGTCGGAGGTTTAGTAGAAATCGTTCCAACGTTAACTGTAAAATCAAACATTCCAACTATTGCAAATGTTAAACCTTATACAGCATTAGAGTTAGAAGGACGTGATTTATATATTCGTGAAGGATGTAATGCTTGTCATACACAAATGATTCGTCCATTCCGTGACGAGGTAAAACGATACGGTGAATACTCTAAAGCTGGAGAATTTGTTTACGATCACCCGTTCTTATGGGGATCTAAACGTACAGGTCCAGATTTACATCGTGAAGGAGGTAAAAATCCTGATGCATGGCACTATAAGCACATGTGGAATCCACGTGAAACATCTGATGGATCAATCATGCCACGTTACCCTTGGTTAGTTGAAAATACTTTAGACGAGTCTTTAACTAAGGATAAAATGAAAGCAATGGTTACTTTAGGAGTTCCTTACGAGCAAGAAGATTTTGATAGTATGAGAGTTTCTATGGATCGTCAAGCGTTAGCAATTGAAGCAAGTATCTTTAAAGATGCACCAGATTTAAAAGAATTATGGGCTAATAAAGAGAAAGAAGCAAAAGCTGCTGGTAACGAATTTGTTCCATTACACAAACGTGAGATTACAGCTTTAATCGCTTACTTACAACGTTTAGGAACTGACATCAGTGCAGATCAAATTGAAACAGCTAGTAATTAATGTTAAAATATTATAAGGAGTTTTTCTCTGATTATGATAATGCAAGTTTGTATCAAACTTTAATCCTTTTGGCTTTCATTCTTTTCTTTGTAGGTTTATTCTACATCGTTTGGACGAAACCAAAAGGTTACTACAAGAACTATGAACAAGCACCATTAGATTTGGAATCAGAAGAAGAGACAAACGAAAAAAATACTATAAAATGAGACAACGTACCCCAGCTTATATATTTATTCCTTTAACAATGTTTGCTATCATTTTAGCATTCACAATGGTTACACCAGTAGAAACTGTTGCAGAACCAGGATTTAAAGGAATGGTTAACAACTTAATTACTCACTTAGGAGCTGTTGTTAAAGAAGGAATCGTTTGGGCTGTAGTAGCTATCGCTTTAGTGATGTTATTAATTATTAATGCATTAAACAAAGTTGTAGAAACTCAAAAGTTCAAAAAATTATCAGCAGAAGAACAAGCTGAATATTTAGCAGAATCTAAAATTGGATACTTTACAAGATTATTCAGTTCAGCTTCTAAAAAGCAATCTGCTGAAGAAGAAGAAGCGATCATCATCGATCACGGTTTTGATGGTATTAAAGAGTTAGATAATGCTTTACCACAATGGTGGTTATCTTTATTCTACTTTGGAATTGTTTTCTGTATTACATACATGTTAGCATATACATTTACTGATTTTGCTGATTCGGATGTAGAATATGTAGAGGAAATGGCCATTTTAGACGAAAGAGATGCTAAATGGGCTGAAGCTAACGATATTACAATTGAAGGAGCTGTAAACAAATCTAACGATCCTGCAATCGTTGAGGAAGGAAAGAAAATCTTTACACAAAACTGTACTCAATGTCACTTAGACGCTGGTAAAGGAGGTATTGGTCCTAACTTAACAGATGATTCTTGGATTAATCACGAGAACGAAGATTTATTCTTAAACATCTACGCTATCGTTTATGATGGAGCACCTCACAACCCTCAGATGAGAGCTTTCGGACAAAGAAAAGAATTATCAGGGTTAGCAATTGAAAAAGTTGCATCTTACGTTTACCACATCAACCAAGTTGAAAAAACTTTAACTGAAGCTGATGGAGCTGCTGCACCTCAAGGGGATGTTGTAGAAGCGTGGAAACAAAAATAATAATGTGTTTTACAGACATATATCATTAAGAAAGAGAGCTTATAAATAAGCTCTCTTTCTTTTTTTAATTGTAAATTTGTATAGATATAAATAGTATCAAGATGAGTATTTCAAATTCAGATAATAAGCAAGAATTTAAATTAGACGAGCATTTTGACGAAGTAAGTCAAATGAACGATGAAGTTCGTAATTCAATAGGTACGATGGAGAAGTCGGGTAAACGTAAATGGGTTTATCCTAAAAAGCCAAGTGGAAATTATACAACGAAGCGGCAATATGTTAGTTATGTATTATTAGCAATATTGTTTATTACTCCTTTTATTACATTACCGAACGGAAACCCGTTATTTAAGTTTGACATTATTAGTAGAGAATTTGTAATCTTAGGTTTTCCATTCTTTACATCTGATTTCTTTTTACTAGCAATCGGAATGATTACTACAGTCATTTTTATTATTCTATTTACAATGGCATATGGACGACTTTTCTGCGGATGGGTGTGTCCACAAACAATCTTCTTAGAGATGGTTTTCCGTCGCATTGAATACGCGATAGAAGGTGATCGTGCAAAGCAAATGCGTTTGGATAAACAAGAATGGGATGAAGAAAAAATCAGAAAGAAACTTTTAAAATGGACAATATTTGCGGTTATTTCATTCATAATTTCTAATGTTTTCTTAGCTTATATCGTAGGTAAAGAAGCATTAATTAATTTGATAATGGAAGGGCCAGTTGAAAACCTAAGTACATTTTTTGGATTAATCTTTTTTACAGTATTATTCTATTTTGTATTTGCATGGTTCCGCGAGCAAGCTTGTACATTAGTTTGTCCTTATGGACGTTTTCAAGGAGTTTTAATTGATTCACAAACAATCAACGTAACTTACGATTTTAAACGTGGAGAAGGTACGAATGGTCGTTCAAAATATAAAAAGAACGAAGATCGTAAAGCCGCAGGTAAAGGAGATTGTATTGATTGTGGTCAGTGTGTTGCAGTTTGTCCTACGGGAATTGATATTCGTGATGGAATCCAATTAGAATGTGTTAACTGTACTGCTTGTATTGATGCTTGTGATGATGTAATGTTAAAAGTAGGTTTACCTACAGGATTAATTCGATATGCATCTGAAGATAATATCAAGAAAGGTGAAAAATTTAAATTCACTAAGCGATTAGCTGCTTATACAGTTGCTTTAGTTTTATTAATTGGGGTGATGTCTGCATTCTTATTTAATAGATCTTTAGTGGAGTCTAAATACTTAAAAGTTCCAGGAACGAGTTATACGACTGAAGGAACTTATTACATAAATCAATTAGAATACACATTCTATAATAAGACAAATGAAGATCAATTGGTAAAAATTCAATTATTATCACACAAAAATTCTGTTGTTGAAATGTATGTAGGTGATAATAATTTACCATTAAATAAAGGAGAAATTATTCAAGGTAAATTCTATTTAAAAATTCCACAAAGTGAAGTTAAATCTTACAAAGAATTAATTGTAATTGGTTTAGTTGATCAAAACGGAAAAGTGATAGATAAATACGAAACTAGTTTCTCATCACCATATAAATAATTAAAGTATGAAATTAAATTGGGGTCATTATATAGCGATTGCATTAGGATGTTTTATGATATTCATCTTAACATTATTGTTCACAGCGAACGATTCTGGTCATGCAATGGTTACGGAGGATTATTATGAAAAGGAATTGACTTTCCAAAATGAGATTGATGCTGAAAAAAGAGCGAATACGCTTACAGAGAAACCAGTGTTAAATTCACAAGCTAATGGTATGATTCTATCTTTTCCTGATGGAATTACCCCAACTGAAGGTGAGTTATACTTAATGAGAAATAACAACGAATTAGACGATGTTCGTTTACCATTAAAATTGGATGGAAATAATAAAATGTTAGTTCCATCAATCAAATTAAAAGATGGCGAATACGAATTATTCTTAAAGTGGAAAAGCGAAAATAAAGAGTACTTGGTTAAAAAATCCGTACAGTGGATTTCACAATAATATTACTAGCACTTACAATAGGACTTACATCATCTCTACACTGCGTAGGGATGTGTGGTCCTATTGCTTTATCTCTTGGTTTGAATGCTGAAAATAAACTTAAATTTTCACTAAGAAACCTTACTTATCAATTTGGTCGTATTACGACTTACACAATTCTTGGAGCTCTTTTAGGTGTAATTGGACAATCATTTTCGTTCGCAGGATTACAAAATTATCTAAGTATTGCAATCGGTATTATGATGATTATATTAGTCATGATTCCTAAATTTTACGAAGAAGGAGCAACATCATTCAAACCGATCAATAAAATAATGTTGAAAGTAAAAATGTTGTTAGGAAAATACCTTATCAAAAAAGATTCATCATCTTTATTTACAATCGGAATTCTTAACGGATTATTACCTTGTGGTTCGGTTTATGCAACATTAACAGCAGCAATTGCTATGGGATCTATTGCCAAAAGTGCATCGTTTATGTTCTTTTTTGGAATCGGGACTTTACCTTTAATGTTTGCTACAGTTTTATTTGGTAATTTTTTATCAGTAAAACAAAGGGAAACAATTCTAAAATTACTTCCTATCATTACAATAATATTAGGAGTCCTGTTTATACTACGAGGACTAGAATTAAACATTCCTTTCATCTCTCCCAATCCAGAAGCTTTAAAACTAAATGGAATGGAAGATCATTCGATGTAATTCTTCAAAAATTTTAAAAAAGATTTATTATCATCAAATAAATTGTATTTTTGACATTGTTGTTATACAACCTAACTAAGAATATACTACACTGAGATGATAACACAATTAAAAGGGAAATTAGTAGAAATATATCCTACTAGTGCTGTGATAGATTGTAATGGAGTTGGCTATTGGGTTAATATTTCATTAAACACATATTCTGCATTAGAACATGAAGAATTAGTCACAATTTTTACTCACTTGATCGTAAGAGAAGATGCACATTTATTATATGGTTTTGCCACAAAATCAGAACGTGAAATCTTTTTAAAACTTATTAGCGTCAATGGAGTTGGTCCAGCATCTGGAATGATGATGATTTCTACTTTATCTACTCAAGAAATTGCAACTGCTATTTCTACTGATGACGCACGCATGCTGCAAAGTGTTAAAGGTATTGGAGCAAAAACTGCACAAAGAATCATTATTGATTTGAAGGATAAATTAGATCCTACAATCGTTCTAAATGTTAATTCAGGGCCAGACAAAAATAAATCTAAGAATGAAGCGTTATCTGCTTTAGAAGTTTTAGGAATTCCTAAAAAATCAGCAGAAAAGGTGATGGAAAAAATTATTGCATCGAATCCAGATGCTGATGTTGAGTTCTTAGTTAAAGAAACCTTGAAGAAAATTTAATGAAATTAGATCGAAAGAGAAAGTCTAATACTCATCGTAATTCTACGATTGCCTCGTTATGTCTGCTATTTGCTTTAGGAGTAGCAAGCACTGCGTATGGACAAGAGTCAGAAAACGATACCATCAAATTTCCTATTCGCAACCAAACCGGAGGATTATTTTTAGACAACCAAATTACTTATGATATTTCGTATGATCCAATTTTTATGCAATATACAATTGTACCTAAAATTGGGAATACGCAAGCAGGTGAACCCATTATTTTATCTCGTAAAGAGTACTTAGAATTAGTGCAGAATGAAGATATGAAATCTTATTTCCAAACTAAATCTCGTACAAACGACCAATACTACCGTGAGGAAAGATTTGGTGACCAGGTAAAACAAAAAGAAGGAAGTATCTTACCAAGTTTCAAAGTGAAATCAAAAGCTTTTGAAACAATTTTTGGTGGATCAGAAATTAAACTGATTCCACAAGGATATGCGAATTTAGATTTGGGTATTTACTTACAAAAAATTGATAATCCATTACTTTTACCACAAAATCGCCAGACTTTAACAATGGATCTGCAACAACGTATGCAGTTAAGTGTTTTAGGAAAAGTTGGTGAAAATTTACAATTAAAAGTAAACTACGATACACAAGCTGGTTTCGGATTCGAAAATCAGATGAAATTACAATGGAGAAAAGCTTTAGGTAATAAATTAGATCCATTCGGTGGCGAAGATGACATTCTTCAAAACATCGAAGTGGGTAATATTTCAATGCCATTAAGTACTTCATTAATAACAGGTGCACAATCTCTTTTTGGGGTTCGTGCCGATATGCGTTTCGGACGTACAAATGTTACAACTGTTTTTTCAGAACAGCGTTCAGAAGCGCGTAACATCAGTGTGCAAGGTGGTGGTGTAATGAGCACCTTCAAAATTGCAGCTGAAAACTACGAATACAACCGTCACTTTTTTATAGGTCATTACTTTAGAGATAAATATGATCGTGCTTTAGCAAATTATCCAACGATTAATAGTAAAATTAATATTACTCGTATGGAGGTTTGGAAAGTGGATCGTTCTGGAGGTAATCAAGAAAATAGACGCTCGATTATCGCGGTTCGTGATATGGGAGATAACGGAAATGCTTATCCAGATGTTTCTAATGATCAAACATATAATGCAGTTTCAAACATTGCAGATATTCGTAATCTAAGTACTGCAAGAACTGCCTTAAATGGTTTAATAATAGGGAATGAAACCTACCGCGACGGGGAACATTATTTAGTTAATGAAAATGTAAGAAAGTTAGATCCAAGCGAATATTCATTCAATCCACAATTAGGATATATTACATTAAATTCTCCTTTAGTTGATGGTGAAGATTTATTAGCGATCTCTTTTCAATATACTTTAAGTGATGATCCTACCAAAATTTATAAAGTAGGGGAAATGTCAGATGAGTTTGATAAAACGTTAATCACGAAATTAATCAAACCAAATTCAGCAGTAAATCTTGCATCTCCGATGTGGGATTTAATGATGAAAAATATTTATTCGTTAAATGCATACGGATTAGATTCTCAGGATTTCACAATGAATGTTACATTCAAGGATAATTCTGAAAATTCTTCGGGTACAATTAACTATTTACCAAATACAGTAACGAATAATGCTCCATTAATTCAGGTCTTAAACATGGACCGTCTGAATCAGAATGGACAACCAAGTAATGATCCGAATGGTGCTGTTGGAGATGGAATGTTTGACTTCCTTCCAGGTTTAACAATAGACCAACAACACGGATCTATTATCTTTACTTCTGTTGAACCTTTTGGTTCTTACTTAAACAGAAAATTAGAAGGTCAAAATCCTGATTTAGTTTTCAATGAAATTTATACTAAACTTCCAAATGTAATAACTGCTGAAAAATTAGCTAATCGTTACCATTTAGAAGGTCGTTATAAAGGAACCGTAGGAGATGGTATTCCGTTAGGAGCTTTCAACGTTCCGCAAGGTTCTGTTAAAGTTACTGCCAATGGAGTTTCACTTACAGAAGGTGTCGATTATACGGTAGATTATCAATTGGGTCGTGTAAAAATCTTAAACGAGCAATTAAAAAATTCTGGTGCGGCAATTAACATTAGTTTAGAAAATCAATCAACATTTAATTTACAGAAGAAACGTTTCATGGGAGTTAATGTGGAACACCGTTTTTCTGATAAATGGATGGTTGGTGGAACTGTAATTAATTACCAAGAAAGACCAATTACTCAAAAGACACAATTTGGTTCTGAACCTGTAAATAACACAGTTTTTGGATTAAATACGCAATATAATTCTGAATCAGAAATATTAACGCGTTTAACAAATAAAATTCCAGGTGTAAAAACAGACGCTGTTTCTAATATCAACTTCCAAGCGGAAGGTGCTTATTTAATGCCGGGGATCAATAAAGCAACAAGCGGATTTTCTTATATTGATGATTTTGAAGAAGCTCAATCTCGTATCAGTTTATTGGATGTTTCTTCATGGAAATTTGGTTCAACTCCAGGTCGACCTGCGGGTTATGACGAACAAAGTTTTCACCCTTATTTCCCACACGGAACAGCAGACAATAGCTTAACATTTAACAACGGACGTCGCATGATGTCTTGGTATTCTATTGATCCGCGTTTCTATGGTTTAGGTGGAAGTTCGCCTGTTTCTGATGCTGCGATTTCAAATCATAAATCACGTCGTATTTTATTACGAGAACTTTTTGATCAACGTGATGTATTAGCCGGAACTAATTCGTACATCAACACAATGGATGTTACGTATTATCCAGATGAAAGAGGTGCTTATAACGTGAATCCAAATGCTAATGATACACAAGGTTGGGCAGCGATGACGCGACCTATCAACGTTTCCAACTTCCGTGATTCTAATGTAGAATACATTGAATTTTGGATGATGGATCCTTATGCTGATGGCGATGGTGGAGAAGGAGAATTATTAATTCACTTAGGAAACGTTTCGGAAGATATCCTGAAAGATGGCGAAATGTCTTACGAAAATGGTTTACCACACTCAGGGCTTCAGGCACAAACAACAGAAACAAATTGGGGGAAACAACCTTCAATTAATCCTGTGTTATACGCTTTTGATACGGAAGGTGCACAACGTAAAGAACAAGATTTAGGTTTCAATGGTTTATCTGATGTAGAGGAAGAACAGAAATATGGTATTACTTCTAATAACACGATTACAGGTGATTTAGATCCTGCAAATGATAACTATTTATTTTATTTAGATGATCGTTTTTCTAATCATACATTAGGTCAAACAGTACCAGGTCGCTACCGTTACTTCAGAAATCCACAAGGAAACAGTTCAACTGACGATCCATTAGCATCTTCAAGTTTAATTCCTGATGTGGAAGATATCAATGGAGATTACAATTTAGATCAAACTGAAAATTACAATCAGTATACGTTAAAAATTTCTCGTCAAGATTTAGATGATGTAGAAAATAAGCACATTGTTGCACGTAAAACAGTTGATGTAGAGTTTGCAAACGGAAATAATTCTACTGTAAAATGGTACCAAGTTCGTATTCCAGTCGATGGATTCGATTTAGATATCAATCGCGATGGTGTTGAAGAAGTAAATGTAGCTCAAGCTGAAAGTGTTTTATCTGCAGCTCGTTTTATGCGTGTTGTAATGCGTGGGTTCGAAGAACAAACAACATTACGTTTAGGAACTTTTGATTTAGTTCGTTCAGAATGGAGAAGATATCCTAAAAATGTTTTCCCGTTCGTAGGAGCAGGTAATCAAGAAGGATCTGAAGAAGATCAAAATATTGGTGATTTAGAAGTTGGTGAAGTTAGTATTGAACAAAATTCAACTAACCGTCCGCCTTATAAAATTCCACCAGGAGTTTACCGTGAGCAAACGCAAGGTGCAACAGGTTTCCAAAGTCAGAACGAAGCTTCGATGACTTTAAAAGCTAAATTTAAGCCAGGAAGTACATCGAAAGCAATTTTCAAAAATGTAAACTTAGATTTACGTCGTTATAAAAAATTAGAAATGTTTGTTTCTGCACAAGATTTAATTAATCGTGCAAACGCAAACTTAGATCCAGATACGAAATTATTTATCCGTGTAGGTAGTGATTATACTGATAACTACTACGAGTACGAAATGCCATTAAAATATACACCTGTAACTGCCGTTACGGAAAATGATATTTGGCCAATGGATAATAAAATCGAATTAAATACAGACTTCTTTACGGATGCTAAAAAACTAAGAGATACGGATAACTTTAGTACAAGAGATCGTTTTCCTTATATTTTAGATGAAGCAAATCCGCATAAAGCTGTTTATGTAAAAGGTCGTCCTACATTAGGAAATATTTCATCTTTAATGATTGGGGTTCGTACGACAGGTGGTGCTTCTGATAAAGAAGTTTTACTTTGGGTAAACGAATTACGTTTAAGTGAAATTGATAATGAAGGTGGTTACGCTGGTGCAGCAAATCTTCAATTTAATTTAGGAGATTTTGCGAATGTTCAATTAACAGGAAGTACAAGTTCTGTCGGATTTGGTGCAATTGATCAAGGTCCAGCAGGTCGTAATCAAGACGAAACATTAGAATATTCGGTTAATGCTGAAGTGAAATTAGACAAATTCTTACCAAAGAAATGGGGATTTGAAATTCCGTTTAATTTTACAATGCAAGAACGTTTTGTGGATCCAAAATATAATCCATTAGATAATGATATTGAATTTGAAGAAGCTCCGAATAAAGAGGAATTAAAAGAAATTGTTCGTACTTATTCTCAATACAAAAGTTTCGCATTCAATAACATTCGTAAAATTAGAGCACCGAAGAAAACGCCAAGATTCTACGATGTTTCAAACTTTACGTTATCTATGATGTATGCAAATAATTACTATCGTGATATTTATACAGAATACATGGTAGATCAACAATTACGTGCATCATTAAATTATAATTATACATTCAAGAATAAACCGTTAGAGCCTTTCAAGAAATGGAAAGCAGCTCAACCGGCTCAGCCATCGAGTAAATATTTAGGATTTGTTAAAGAGTTTAATCTTAATCCAATTCCGACAAGATTCTCGTTTAGAACAGAGATTGCTCGTACATATAGTGAAAGACAATACCGAGATTTAAATCAATATCTTGGTGGATCTTCTGCTTACATGGCGCCATTTTTTAGTAATAATTTCTTATTCTCTTGGCAATATAATTTAGGATTTGATTTAACTAAATCATTACGTTTAGATATTACTTCATCAACAACAACATTAAATGATGGAGCAATGTTCTACAAAGCAGATCAAGATTTAATTTGGCAAAATCTTTTCGAGATTGGTCGTCCAGTTAATTACGATCAGCGTGTACAAGCAAACTATAAATTACCATTAAAATTCTTCCCATATTTAAATTGGATGAATATGGAAGTTGGTTATAGTGCGAACTACAATTGGCAAGCGAATTCGTTAGCAACGCGTACTTATCAGGAACAAGATGAAAATGGTAATACTATCAAAACGCATCATTTAGGAGACGGATTTGCACAAAATTCTAATTCAATTAGTTTAATTGGAGATATGGATTTTACACGTTTCTATCCTGAATTTAAAGGTTATAAAAAGTTTGATTCCATCTTAAAAGGTCGTCGTCAAGAAATTGATTCTTTAAATAATGCGTACGCTGAATTGGCTTCGAAAAAGAATAAACGTCGTACTAAAAACGATTATAAATTC
This sequence comes from Faecalibacter bovis, assembly GCF_017948305.1. Lineage (NCBI taxonomy): Bacteria > Pseudomonadati > Bacteroidota > Flavobacteriia > Flavobacteriales > Weeksellaceae > Faecalibacter > Faecalibacter bovis. The sequence continues at coordinate 718,847 of NZ_CP072842.1, read as the reverse complement.
AAGCACAAATTCAAAGCAAAAGATTATGGTTGGATGGTTTTATCGTCTTTAAAGCGAATCAATTTTAACTATAATCAAACAAATGGTGCTGTAATTCCAGGATTATTCTCAGAACCAGGTTTCTTTGGTACAAATAGCCAAGGTGCACCAAGTTTAGGATTTATTTACGGTACACAATTCGATATCAAGCGTGAGTTGGTAGAGAAAGGATTAATTTCTGACAGTGAATTAATGACAGATCCTTACCAAATCAACAAAGGAATTAACTTTAATGCAAATGCATTGATCGAGCCAATTCCAGATTTACGTATCGATTTAAATGCGAAATACACGGAAGATAAGCGTAAATTCCATACCGGATTTAATACCTATGAGTGGATTGAAGATCCATTGACTGGCGATTTAGTTCGAGGAAGATATCGTCCAAATCCATACATTGATCAGTTAGGAAATTTAAATGTTTCTAACATCAATTTTGCAACAGCATTCTCAGATAAAGATCAAATCTTTACACAGTTTATTCAAAATTCGAAAGTTATTTCACAACGATTAGGAGGGCAATTAGCTGGTCAAGGAGATTTTGCAGATGGATACAGTATTACAAATCCAGATGTGGCTTTACCTGCTTTCGTTTCGGCAGTTGAAGGTAAAGACGCAAGTGGTGCAAAATTAGGATACAAGAAAAATATTCCATTACCAAACTGGCGTGTTGCATATACAGGTTTAAAAAACATTCCGATTATTAATCGCTATGCAGATCAAATTGAAGTTTCGCACGCTTATACATCAAGTTATACGGTAAGTAATATTCAATCGAATCCAAACTATTATTTAACGGGTGATGGATCATCTTCAGGAAAAGATATTTCTGGAAACTATTACACGAAAAATTTATTCGGTACGGTAACGATGATTGAATCTTTCTCGCCATTAATTGGTGCTGATGTTACTTTCAGAAACAGCATGCAAGTTCGTGCACAATACAACAGAGATCGTATGTTATCTTTAAGTTTAAGTAACTACACAATTTCTGAAGATTATGGATCTGAATATATCGTAGGTTTTGGATATATCTTTAAAGATTTTAAAGTGAAATTACGTTACCAAGGACGTCAGAAAACGGTAAAAGGTGACTTAAATATTCGTGGAGATTTCTCTTTACGTGATAATGAAACAAGAATTCGTCGATACGGTGAAATGTTCTCATCAGGAAGTGTTGGATCTACTATTTTAGAAGATTATTCTCAAATTACTGGTGGACAAAGAATCATGTCATTCAAACTATCGGCAGATTATAATATTAGCCAAAATCTGAACCTGAGATTTTATTGGGATCAAATGTTGAGTGAATATAAAATTTCAACAGCTTACCCAATTTCTCAGATTCGTGCCGGATTTAGTGCTACATTTACATTCGGAAATTAATAAAACAATAAACAGACAATTATGAGCATTCCAAACAATTTAAAGTACAGTAAAGATCACGAGTGGGTTTCTGTAGAAGGTGATATCGCTACAATCGGAATTACTGCATTTGCACAAGGAGAATTAGGTGACATCGTTTATGTTGATGTTGAAACTGAAGGTGAAACTTTAGGTCAAGAAGAAGTTTTTGGAACAGTTGAGGCTGTTAAAACTGTATCAGATTTATTTATGCCAGTTTCTGGAGAGATCGTTGAATTCAATGCTGAATTAGAGTCTCAACCAGAATTAATCAATACAGATCCTTACGGAGCTGGATGGATTATTAAAGTGAAATTAGAAAATACTTCTGAGCTTGATTCTTTGTTAGATGACGCAGCTTACGGTGATTTAATCGGTGCATAAGATTATAAGACAAATTATCTTTTATAGTTATTTGGCATTGGTGTTTTATCTTACACTAATGCCAGGTAACAAATTAAAATCTATAGACAAGGCTGGTTTTGGAAAGTTATTAAATTTTGAAAATTCTGATAAATTAGTCCATGGTTTGATGTTTTTCGTATTGGCTTTTTTATACCAATTCTTAAAAGATTATAGATTATCAAAATTAATACTCGTTCCTTTTTTAATCAGTTTTTTAATTGAAATTTTACAAGGAATTATGCCTTTCGGAAGAACCTTTGATTGGTATGATTTATTAGCCAATACAATCGGAATTTTAATGGCAGTTGGATTAGTACAATCCATAAAAAAAGCGAAGAGTTAAACTCTTCGCTTTTTTTATTATTTTAAATGATTTGGAATTTCACAAATCGGAATCGGAACCATTTTATGCTGATTGATTCTATTTAATCGTGAATAAATTTCAAAAACTTCTTTTTCTCGTCCTTCAAATTGATCAGAAGTATATCCTTCTTCTTTCATTTTCATTGCCCATTCTAACTCATCATACGATGCACCTAATTGATCTTCATCCGAACGATCATCGCCAAATAATCCATCCGTTGGTTTAGCTTTTTGTATATCTGTATTAATACCTAAATGAGCTGCAATTTCATAAACTTCCGATTTCATCAAATCAGCGATTGGACTTAAATCTACCCCACCATCACCATATTTTGTATAAAATCCTACGCCAAAATCTTCTACTTTATTTCCTGTTCCAGCTACTAAATAGTTGTGTAAACCTGCAAAATAATATAACGTAGTCATACGCAGTCTTGCACGCGTATTTGCTAAAGCAAGATTTACTTTATCCGTATTTTCAGTTTGTGGTAAAGCAGCTACTAATGAATCAAAAGTTGTTGTTAATTCGACTTCGATTGAATCAATCGGTGTATTAAAATTAGCTTTTAACCATTCAATATGTTTTTTTGCTCGATCAGCCTGATTTTTTTCTTGATGAATTGGCATTTCTAAATTTAACAACGGATAACCCGTCATTGCACATAAAGTAGAGGTTACTGCAGAGTCAATTCCACCAGATATTCCGATTACGAAACCTTTTTGGTGTGATGTTTCAAGATAATTCTTTAACCACGAAACAATATGTTGTATTATTTTTTCAGTTTGCATTTGTTATTGTTTATTAATCAAATATAAGAATTGAAAAATGTAATCCGATAGAATAAGGATTAGATTTAAGGATTAATTGTTATTTTTGTTTATTAAATAGAAACACACGATGAAGACATTTTATAGCATTGCAATAGTTTTTTTATTGATGCTAAGTTCTTGTAAAAAGGAACGAACTTGGGACGTAGACGCTTCGCAAGTTAATGTGGATTTAGTTATCCATGATATTAGTAAACGTTTTTTTAATGATAGTATTCCGTTGGATCAACTAAAGAATGATTATCCATTCTTTTTTGATAATTCATCTGATAGTATATGGAATGCACAAAGAAAAGATCCATTCGAGCTAAATATATATAACGAATCGATAAAATCATTTGGGAATTTTGACAAGTTAAATCAAGATTTAATTCCGATTTTTCAGAAGTATAAACATTACTTTCCTGAATATGAAACACCAAAAGTTTTTACATATTCATCAGGTTTACAAAGTTTAGATTATCCTGTAATTTACAGCGCACAAGATAAACTTATGTTTATTGCGATGGATGGATTCTTGGGTGAAAAGCACAAATTATACGACAGTATTCGAGTTGAACAATATTTACGTCGCAACATGCATGCAGAACGCGTTCCGTCTGCTGTAGTCGCAGCAATCGCAGAAAATATTGTTAATTATTCTCCAAGACAACAAAAATTTATTGATGTTATTCTTTACGAAGGTAAGAAGTTGATGTTACAAGATATTTTATTAACAGATACGCCAGACGAATACAAAATAGGTTACACGCCACAACAAATGGCTTGGGCAGTGGCGAATGAAGGACAAATCTGGAATTATTTTGTAGAACAAAACTATGTTTTTAGCGACGATCGTACTTTAGAAAAAAGATTTATTAACATCGCACCATTCTCAAAATTTAATAATGAAATTGAGCAAAATTCGCCTGGTCGAATTGGAGCTTGGATCGGATGGCAAATAATTCGTCAATATTTACAAGAAAATCCTGAGGTTAAAATTCAAGATTTATTGTTAGATATGGATAGTCAAAAAATCTTACAAGCATCGAAGTATAAACCAGCAATTGACGGAGCTTCGACAACAAAATATAATACAAAGAAAAAAGAAGGTGTAGATGAATTATACCACTACGCTGAATAAAATATAATAGTTTAGATTATGAGAAAAACAAATATTTCAGTAGAGATTGAATTAGACGAAAACCACGTTCCAGAAACAATGAGCTGGAATGCTCCGGATGGAGGAGTTAATAACGAAGCTACTAAAGCTATGTTATTATCTGTTTGGGATGATAAAGCGAAAGAAGCTTTACGTATCGATTTATGGACAAAAGAAATGACGCAAGACGATATGAAACGTTTCTTCCATCAAATTTTCATTTCTATGGCATCTTCTTACCAAAGAGCAACGGACGAAGAAGATGTAGCACAAAAAATTGCTGAGTTTGCAGAAGAATTTGCATACGCTTCAAAAATTAAAGGATAGGAATTAAATTCTTATAAAAAAAATCAAGTCGAATTTCGTAACAAATGCGTTAGAAGTTCGACTTATTTTTTACATTTAGATTATTATTTATATTTATGAAGAAACTTATTCTTTCCATCGCATTTTTATCAAATTCATTTCTTTTTGCCCAGAACAATTGGACGATAGAACAGTGTATTGAATATGCTGCTAAGAATAATCTAACAATTCAAAATAATCAACTAAATGAAAAGTTAGCTGGTCAGAATTTAGAACAAGCAAATAACAATTGGTTGCCAACAGTAACAGGTTATTTAGATAATAATTTTACATTGGGTTCTTATCATCCAGTTTTAGATAAAGGATATTATCAATTTTCAAATGCTTTTGGTGTTCAATCACAAGTTAATTTATATAGTGGAGGAATAATCAAGAAGCAAAAAGAAAAAGCTTCAATTGATTTAGAAGCGGCTTCAATCCAAACACAAACTACTTTAAACGATATTTCTTTACAAGTCGCTAATTACTATTTGGCGGTTTTACTAAATCGTGAATTGAAAACTGTTGCCGAAGGAAATTTAGAAATTTCTAGACAGTTACAAAAACTGGCAAAAATTAAATTTGATGTTGGTAAAATAGCTAAAGCTGAATTGGTACAAGCTGAAGCCGAAGTTGCAGCAAATGTGAGAAGTGTAACTGATGCGCAAATCGAAATTGACCGAGCTTTATTTAATTTAGCAATGTTATTGCAGTTACAAGATTACAGAGATTTTAATGTAGAAAATATAAATCTGCCTAATTCTATTCAGAACGAATTATATAATCTTGATGAAGTTTTAGAAGTAGCTTATGCATCACAACCTGCAGTTAAATTGGCAGAGAAAAATATAGAATCAGCCAAAAAAGCTACCGAAATTTCTGAAACGTATTTAAAACCTCGCGTAACGGGAAATTATAGTTTAGGAACTAATTACATGGATTATTTTAACAAAGGTCTTAATCAACAAGCGTGGTTAAGCCAATGGAGAGAAAATGTGGTAAATGTAATTGGAGTCGGAGTTTCATTTCCAATCTGGAACCAATATTCAAATCGAATCAATATTCAGAAATCGTTAATAAACGAAGATATCGCGCTAAATTCTTTACAAAGAGAAAAGCAAGGAGTTTTACAAAATGTACAATCAGCTTATTTCGAAGTTAATTCATCTTTTGCATCGTTTGAATCTGCTCGTGAGGCAGTTCGCTATGCAGAGATTTCTTTCGATTTTGCTGATAAATCATACAAAGCTGGTGTAATCAATTTATATGATTTCAACAGATCAAGAAATGATCTAATGATTGCTAAATCTCAGATGCTACAAGCAAAGTATAATTTCATCTTCAAACAGAAAGTATTAGATTTTTACGCTGGTAAACCTATAACATTAGATTAATCATAAAACGAATTTTAGCTTTATAACATCCTTTATTTTAGTTTATCTTTGTCTTATGGCAACAATTTTAAATATAGAAACTTCAACAAAAAATTGTTCAGTTTCAATTGCTAAAGATGATGAGCTTCTTTGTTTAGTTGAAGAGGCAGATGAAGGTTATGCACATGGCGAAAAATTGCATCAATTTATTGATTGGTGTGCCGAAGGTGCGAGTATAAGTTTAAAGGATTTAGATGCAATTTGTGTATCAAAAGGTCCAGGCTCTTATACAGGATTACGCATCGGTGTTTCTTCTGCGAAGGGGTTAGCTTATGGTTTGGATATTAAAATGTTATCGGTTAATTCTTTAGAGGTTTTGGTACAATCACAAATTAATAAAGGATATGATTTAATTATTCCAATGATTGATGCGCGTCGTATGGAAGTTTACACCGCATTATTTGATGGACAAGGAAATCCGATAACGGCAACAGAAGCTAAAGTTATTGATGAAACTTCGTTTGAAGATTTAAAAGGTAAAAAAATTGTTTTTGTTGGTGATGGTGCTGAAAAATGTGAAGAAGTTTTAGCACATTTAGACGCAAATTTTGTGCAAACTTATCCTTCAGCAAAATATATGGGTAATCTTGCAAATGCAAAGTTTGAATCAAATGAGTTTGAAGATGTAGCTTATTTTGAGCCTTTTTACCTGAAAAATTTTATTGCTTTAAAAAAGAAAACAGATAAATAGTATGAAAAATATAGTATTAGCAATTGCTGCATTTTACGGAATGTCTGCTGTAATTTTAGGAGCTTTTGGAGCTCATGCTTTCAAGAAAATTTTACACATCGATAAATTAGCAAGTTTTGAGGTTGGTGTACGTTATCAAATGTATCATGCAATTGCGTTATTAGCAATCGGGATGTTTCTGAATTTTAATACAGGAATCGAACGTTCAGCCGCGTGGTGTTTAATTGCAGGAACTTTTATATTTTCAGTTAGTATTTACTTTTTATCTTTTGCAGATTATTGGGGAACTAATTTAAAATTCTTAGGACCAATTACTCCACTTGGTGGTTTATTAATGGTTGTAGGATGGGGAATGTTAGTTTTTCATTTTGCTAAAATGAAATTTAATTAAGTTGAATTATTCAATAAATAAAAAAGCTCGATTCAATGAATCGAGCTTTTTTTATATAAATATTAATCGAAATCTTCTTCGTTAAATTCGAAATCTTCGAAAGAGCAATTAATCTCGAAAGGAATATCATCAGCGCTTTCTTCAGTGAAATCCTGTACTTGACCTTTCCAATTTAAAGTTAAAATTCCATTCTCGTTAATAGAGAAAGATAATTTATTCTCAACTACTTCGTAATCCTCTTCAGAAACATTAAGACTAGTATAATATACCTCATGTATTTCACCATCCTCATCTTCTTCTTCAGCAAAACCGTATGGAATTTCAATTGTCTTACCGTTTAATTCTTCTGCAGATTCTACATCTAATGGAAAATCATCAATGAATAAAGATAACTGTGGAAATTCATTTTGGATTGAATCATCTTCTACATGGTCTAACTCATCAGTTGAGTGAATTTCAATTAAAAGAACCTGCTTATCACCTTGATAAACTACCTTGCAAAGGCTTTTTTCGATATTGTAATTAAATGTTTCTTCTGGGTGGAAGAATTTAATTGTTTTCATTGGTTTGTTTCTGTAAATAATTTTATACTACGAATATAAATAACTAGAATTAATTTTCATAACAAATTTATAAACTAATTTTTATTTTAATTGATTGAGTTTTAATTCATGATATAAAAAAAAGCCACTCCAATTTTGAAGTGACTTTTTATGTATGATTTTAATTTAAAATGAATTAAATTATTGTGCTTTAGCAGTTAAATCAACTTGTAATAAAACTTCGTCTTTGATGATTGATCCACCACCACCAGTGAAAGTGATTCCGAAATCTTTACGGTTGATAGCAAATTCTTCAGATTTTACTGTAACAACATCACCTTCTACATTTACATTAGCTTTGAAAGTTACGTTTTTAGGAGTTCCGCGGAATTCGAAGTTACCAGAAATTTCTGAGTTGTAATCTCCACCTTCAATCGCTTTAACACTTGTAATTTCGAAAGATGCAGTTGGATATTTTTCAACATCTAAAAAGTCTGGAGCTTTTAAGTGTCCATCTAACTTAGCTTTAGATTCTGGATCTGAATCTAAATCTTTAGACTCGAATGTTTTAAAATCAGCAACAAATTTACCAGATTCTAAAACACCGTTATTTACAGTAGCTGTTCCTTCTTTTAATTTTACAATTCCCCAGTGTCCTTCTTCTGGTTTGTTGATATCATCAAAAGTTTTCCCACCTTTCCAGTTAACTGTAGATGTAGAGTCTGCAATATAAGTTACAGCCCCTTCAGAAGCAGTTGCAGTTTCTTGAGCATCAGAAGCTGCTACAGTTTCAGTTTTTCCTCCACAAGATGTTAATGCAACAGCAGAAACAACAGCTAAGCTTAAAAAGAATTTTTTCATAATTATTATAATTTTATTAAAAACGAAATTATATGTTTTGGTTGTTATTTGCATTGATATATATCAATACTAAATATAAATTTCTTGTTAAATTTAATAAATCTAAATTAATTCATCAAATTTGTAGGATAAATAGGACTCAATGTTAACAATCCATAACCTAGATTTTAGCTATAATACTGCCCAACAAAAAGCAATTGATTCTATCTCTTTTGATGTAAAGCGAGGAGAAGTAATAAGTATAATTGGAGAAAGTGGAAGTGGTAAATCAACACTTTTACGTTTAATATACGGTTTGGAAGATTTCAATCAAGGAGAAATTACTTGGAATGATAAGAAATTGAAAGGGCCAGCTTTTAATATTTTACCAGGTCATAAAATGATGAAACATGTAGCACAAGATTACGAACTTTTGGATTTTGTAACTGTTGGCGAAAATGTTGGTAAATTTTTAAGCAATTTTGATCTTGATTATAAGCAAAAACAAATTGATGAAGCTTTACGCGTTGTAGAATTAATTGATTTAAAAGATCAATTTCCAAATAAATTAAGTGGAGGTCAGCGTCAACGAGTTTCAATCGCGCGTGCATTGGCTCAAAAACCTGAAGTTTTGTTGCTAGATGAACCTTTTTCTAATTTAGATCAATCTTTAAAATTAACCATCAGAGAAAAATTAATTGATTGGTGTAAAGCTAATCAGATTACTGTGATTTTTACCACGCATGATTTACATGATGCATTTTATACATCAGACCGAATTTTAGTTCTACAAAAAGGTAAAAAATTACAATACGACGAAGTTGAGAAAGTTCGCGAAAAACCTTATAACAGCTATGTTGCGAAGTTATTTGGTTATGTAAATTTGCTAGAAGTTGGGAAGTATAATAATTTAAAATTGAATGATATTGATATGTTTAATTACTATCAATTAGTATATCCCGACGAAGTTTGGATCCATGTTGATGGTGAATATTATGGAGAAGTAATCGATTCTAAATTTCAGGGAAGAGATTACTTGGTTCGATTCAAACATGACGATACAAATTTTGTGGCTTATTTTCCTTTTGTATTAAATAAAGGTGCAAAAATTAGGTTTTCAATTCCGAATAATAGAATAGTTAAAGCATAAAAAAACGAGCAATTTGCTCGTTTTTTTATTTATTTTCTAAAAAATTCATAATCGCCTCTATAAAATCTTTTGGATTTTCAGCATGTAACCAATGTCCTGCATTTGCTATTGCAACAATTTCAGCTTTTGGAAAACGTTGTTTGATGATGAATTCATCTTCTTGTAAAATGTAATTCGATTTAGCTCCTTTTAAAAATAAAGTAGGTCCATCAAAAACTCCATTTAATAAATCATTTCCAACTAAATCTTCGTAATGTTTTTGTAAAACAGGAAGATTAAAACGGAAATCATAACCACCATTTTCAGCATGGTATACATTTTTTAACAAAAATTGACGAACACCAGCTTCAGGTATGTATAAACTTAACGTTTCTTCAACATCTTTACGAGAAGTAACTGTATTAAAATCTACAGAACATAAAGCTTTAAAAATTGCATTATGATGAGGTTGATATGCTTTTGGAGCCATATCAGCCACGATTAAATGATCCACTTTAGTTGGATAAGTTATTGCAAAATCCATCACAACTCGTCCACCTAACGAATGACCTAAGATATGAGCTTGACTGATTTGATGAAATTCCATATAACGATTTACATCTTCAACCATTGCAGTTATCGTAGAATCATCTGAATGGAAACTACGTCCGTGATTTCTTAAATCAATTAAATGTGTCGTATAAATTTCTCCGAACTGGCGACCATGTGTATTCCAATTGTCTAATTGTCCGAATAATCCATGGAAAACTAATAAATGTTTTTCACCAGTTCCAATGATTTTACTATGTAAAATAGATTGTTCCATTTATTTTAAATTAGCAACTTCAATTTTTCTTAAGTAAGATTGTATTGTATTTTCCAATCCCATATATAGTGCTTCAGAAATTAAAGCATGTCCAATTGAAACTTCAGCAATTTGTGGAATTTGTTCGATAAAATACTGAATGTTATCTAAACTTAAATCGTGACCAGCATTTACAGCTAATCCATTTTCAATTGCTAACAAAGCTGTTTCTTTATAAGGTTTAATCGCATCTAAATTTCCTAAACCATACTGTGTAGCAAATTCTTCTGTATATAATTCGATACGATCAGCTCCTGTTTTTGCAGCTGCTTCAACCAAAGCTGGATTAGGATCTAAAAAGATAGAAGTTCGGATTCCTGCTTCTTTAAAGGTTTTGATAACATCTGTTAAATAATCTTGGTATTTAATCGTATCCCAACCAGCATTAGAAGTAATTGCATCTTCTGCATCTGGTACTAAAGTTACTTGCTCTGGTTTATTAGCCAAAACTAATTCCATAAAACTGTCTATTGGTTTACCTTCTATATTAAATTCAGTTGTAACAACAGGTTTTAAATCGTAAACATCTTGATAGCGAATGTGGCGTTCATCAGGACGTGGATGAATCGTAATTCCTTGGCCTCCGAATTCCTGAATTTTAATTGCTGCTTCTACTAAATTTGGTGTATTACCACCACGTGCATTACGAATCGTTGCAATTTTATTTATGTTAACACTAAGTTTTGTCATTATATTAATTTGTTTGTTTTATATCTGTTGCAGAAATAGACTGCATTACTTGTAAATCAAATTTTCTACAAGCGGTTAATAAGTGATCGAAAATATCAGATTGAATTCTTTCAAATTCAAAGTTAGTTGAAGATTTCGCAAAACATGAAATTTCTAAAGGCATTCCTTCCATTGAAACTGGAAGTTGTCGTATGATAATCGGATCGAATTTAGAAACGGTTTGTATATTTTTTAAATAATTTTCTACATAAATTCTAAAAACTCCAATATTAGTTAGTTGTAAACCATTAATATCTAAATCAGAATTTTCAATGTTTTTATTATATGAATTAATTTCTTTTCGTTTATGGATGATGTAATCTCGTATTAAATCGTAAGTTTCAAAACAATCTAACATCTCGCTAGAACAGAACTTGAACGAGTTTACATTAAATGAAATTGAACGTTTTATTTGTCTTGTACCACTTGCCAACATCGGCATATGATTTGTTACTTGCGAGGTTACGACATCAACAGTTGGAATGGTAGCAATAGTTTTGTCAAATTTTTCAATTCGTACCAAGTTGATATTAATTTCTCGTACAATTCCTTCAACATTTCCTTTAGATAAAGTAACCCAATCGCCAACTTTTATTATTCGGGAATAAGCGATTTGTAAACCAGAAACGAATCCGAAAATTGCATCACGAAATATTAATAATACAGCAGCAGTCATTGCCCCCAGAATTGTAATTATGGTTGAAGATTGTACTTTAAACAAAATCATAATTCCAGAAATTACTGCGAAGAAAGTGATTACGAACTTCATCATTTGCCCAAAAGTTCGCACACCAACTGTTGTATAACTATTTTCTTCGTTGTATAAATCAATAATAAAATTTATGATTCTAAAGATTAAAATAGTAAATACAATGAGTAAGATTAACTGCGTCATTCGCTCTATTACAAATAAAACTGCACCATCATCTTTAAATAATAGCACATTCATACTGGAAGCAAATGTTAGCGGAATTAAATGAATTATTGATGTAAAACATTTATTTCTGTAGGCAATTTCTAGCCATTTAATTTTAGTCTTCTGAGCCAATCTTTTAATCAATGGCAATAACAAAATTCGAAATCCGTAATCAATTAAACATAAAATTCCGATCCAAATTGTAACCTCTAAAAATGTAAATAAGTTCTCAGACATGTCGATTTGAAACTTGTCATTGAAATAAATTTTTACACTTTCTGAAAATTCTTCGTAAAATGATTTCTTTTCTATTTGTTGAGTCATTGTTATTTTTAAACTAAAATTTTAGTAATACAAAGGTACATTTTGTACATTAGTATAAAGTTAAAATAATTTATAAATATGGATGATTCTATAATTAACCTGATTTCGGGACTTTTGATTTTATTAGGTTTTGTTGGCGTTATTTTACCTGCAATTCCGGGCGCTCCTTTAGCATTAATAGGTTTATTAATTTTTAAGCTATTTAGTGGAGATTGTAGTTTTGGTTGGGAAGTTGTAATCATCGCTGGAATATTTGTAATCATTGGAGCAATACTGGATTATGTATTACCTGTGGCATTGACCAAAAAGTTTGGAGGAACTAAATATGGCGTCTGGGGATCGATAATAGGAATGATAGTCGGAATATTTTTCCCACCTTTTGGATTGATTTTAGGTCCATTTTTAGGAGCGTTTATAGGTGAACTCGTCTTTGCACCAAAAAATGTACAAGGCGCAATAAAATCAGCTTTCGGTTCATTTATAGGTTTTATCGTAAATACAGGATTCGATTTAATTTTATGTTTAATCTTATTGGGTATTCTTATTTATGACATATTTATCCATTAAAAATCCTTGATTTTCAAATATTTTATTTCAGATAATTAGAAATCAATTAGGCAATTCAAAAAATATTATCTAAATTTGCATAGAATTTTAGAAGAACTAAATGGAGGAGGGCTGGTTATAGCTCTCTTTTTCGTTGTATATGGATTCAAATAAAGTAAAACAAATAGTAGAAGAAGCAATCGCTGAAAATCCAGCATTGTTTTTAATCGACTGGAAAATTTCTCCAGACGATAAAATATCAATTCTTGCAGATGGTGATGAAGGTCTATCTATCGAAGAAATTGTACGAATCAGCCGCTATGTAGAGAACAATCTTGATAGAGAAGAATGTGATTTTTCATTAGAGGTGTCTTCTCCAGGTGTTGGATCACCGCTAGTTATGCCACGTCAATACAAAAAAAACATCGGAAGATTATTGGAAGCAACTTTAAATGATGATACTAAGTTAGAAGGTGAAATCGTTGAGGCTGACGAAGAAGGTGTGATTTTATGGTGGGAGACTCGTGAACCAAAACCATTAGGGAAAGGGAAAGTAACTGTTGAAAAAGAAGAAAAAGTAAATTACTCTGAGATCAAAAAAGCGATCATTAAAGTAACTTTTTAAAAAAAAAAAGGATGTAAAATGGACAATCTTGCATTAATTGAATCTTTCGTAGATTTTAAAGACGAAAAAAGTATCGATCGTATTACACTTATGAAGATTTTAGAAGAAACTCTTCAAAGTGTCTTAAGAAAAAAATATGGTTCTGATGATAACTTTGATATCATTGTAAATCCTGATAAAGGAGATTTAGAGATTTGGCATAATCGTATTGTTGTTGCTGATGGTTTCTCTGAAGATGATGCATTAGAAATCGAATTATCTGAAGCTCGTAAAATTGAGCCAGATTTTGAAATCGGAGAAGAAGTTTCAGAAAGAATTCCAATCGAATCTTTAGGACGTCGCGCAATCTTAACTTTACGTCAAACTTTAGTGGCTAAAGTAATGGAGCACGATAACTCTAATTTATACGAAAAATTCAAAGGAATTATCGGAGAAATTGTAACAGGAGAGATTCACCACATCCGTCACAAACATGTGATTATTATGGATGATGAGCAAAATGAAATGATTTTACCAAAAGAAAATCAAATTCCATCTGACTTTTTCCGTAAAGGTGAAACTTTAAGAGCAATTGTTGACGATGTAAAATTAAGAGGATCTAAACCTCAAATTATTTTATCTCGTACATCTCCAAAATTCTTAGAAAAATTATTCGAACAAGAAATTCCTGAAATTTACGACGGTTTAATTACAATAAAAAACGTTGTTCGTATACCAGGAGATAAAGCGAAAGTTGCAGTAGAATCTTATGACGACCGTATTGATCCAGTAGGAGCATGTGTAGGTATGAAAGGATCTCGTATCCATTCTATTGTTCGTGAATTACGTAACGAAAATATTGACGTAATTAACTACACGAATAACATGAGTTTGTACATCACTCGTGCTTTAAATCCAGCAAAAATTTCTAATATTGAAATTAACGAAGATGATAATAAAGCATTAGTTCATGTTGCAGCTGATGAGGTTTCTAAAGCAATTGGTAAAGGAGGTTATAACGTTCGTTTAGCTTCTAAATTAGTTGGAATGGAAATTGATATTTTCAGAGAAGGAGCCCAAGATGAAGATGTTGAATTAACTGAATTTGTTGATGAAATCGATGGATGGGTTATTGATGCATTCAAAGCAATTGGATTAGATACTGCAAAAAGTATCTTAGAGCAAGATGTTGATGATTTAGTTAAGCGTACTGATCTTGAAGAGGAAACAATTCAAGACGTAATTAACATCTTAAAATCAGAGTTTGAAGATTAATTGTCTTTAAATCATAAACTATTTGTAAATTTGCAAACATTATAGAAAAGATTAGCATATATGTCGGAAACAACAAGATTAAGTAAAGTATTAAAGGAGTTAAACATATCTATAGATCGTGCTGTTGATTTTTTAGAAACTAAGGGGACTACTGTAGAAAGATCGCCTAATTCAAAAATTGATATGCCAACTTACGATATTTTAGTTAATGAGTTCCGTTCAGATGCTAAACAAAAGCAAGCTTCCGGAGAAATAGTCATTAACAAATTATCAGAAATAAAAGCTGCCGAAAAGAAAGAAGCAGAAGCTAAAGCAGAAGCAGCTAAACCAAAAGTAGTTGAAACGACTAAAGTAGTGTTAGAAGGTCCTAAAACAATTGGTAAAATTGATTTAGAAGGTTCAAAAACTGCTAAAAAGGAAGTGAAAATTGTTGAGAAACAAGAAGAAAAGAATATCGAGGCTAAAACTCCTACAGTTCAACCTGTGAAGGAAGATACTAAACCAGTAGTTGAAGCTCCAAAACCAGAGGATAATACACATCCAAAAGTTATTGGTAAAATCGATTTAGATAAATTAAATAATACAGGTAAAACTAAGAAAGAGGAGGCTCCTAAACCTAAAAAAGAGGTGAAGGAGAAACCTGCTGCCGCAGCACCTAAGGCCGAAGTGACGAAAGAAGAGCCGAAACAAGAAGCAGTGGTTAGTACACCTGAAGTAAAATCGGAAGCGAAGCCTGAAGTGAAGAAAGAAGAAAAAGAAGTAGCAGCAGAACAACCTCAGAAAATTGAGACTGTATATACTAAATTAGATGGACCAAATTTTACAGGAGCTAAAATCGACTTATCAAAGTTTGAAAAAGCCCCTAAGAAAGATGATAAAAAAGGTTCAAACAATCCAGCAGACAAAAAGAAACGTAAACGTATTCAAAAAGGAGTTAAACCTGAAGATGTAAAATCTATAGATAACAACAATCGTCCAGCTGGTCAAGGACAAGGTCAAAACCGTCAAGGTGGACAAGGTCAAAATCGTCAAGGAGGTCAAGGTCAAAACCGTCAAGGAGGACAAGGACAAGGTCAAAACCGTCCAGGAGGTCAAGGAGGTAACCGTCCAGCAGGACAAGGTGGTAATCGCCCAGGAGGACAAGGTGGTAACCGTCCAGGAGGACAAGGTGGTAACCGTTTTGGTAACAACCGTCCAGGACAAGGACACCGCGCTCCACAAGCTGAATTGAGTGACGAGGATGTTAAAAAACAAATTAAAGATACTTTAGATAAATTAACTTCTAAAGGTCAAAATAAAAAATCTGCTAAACACAGAAAAGACAAACGTAATGAACGTCGTTTCCAAGCTGAAATGGAACAAGAAGCGATGGACAAAGACAAAACATTACAAGTAACAGAATTCGTTACAGTTAATGAATTAGCTTCATTAATGGATGTTTCTGTTATGGATGTTATTTCTGCATGTATGGCGTTAGGAATCATGGTAACAATGAACCAACGTTTAGAAGCAGATACAATTCAATTAGTAGCAGATGATTTCGGATTTGAAGTTCAATTTGCTTCTGCTGAAGAAGAAAACGATGAAGAAGAAATCGTTGATAATGAAGAAGATTTACAGGAAAGAGCTCCAATCGTTACGGTGATGGGGCACGTTGACCACGGTAAAACTTCATTATTAGATTACGTTCGTAAAGCGAATGTAATTGCAGGTGAGTCTGGAGGTATTACACAACATATTGGTGCGTACAACGTAACGTTAGCTAATGGAAAACGTGTAGCATTCTTAGATACTCCTGGTCACGAGGCCTTTACAGCCATGCGTGCTCGTGGTGCTCAGGTAACTGATATTGCAATTATTGTGATTGCTGCGGATGATCAAATCATGCCACAAACACGTGAAGCAATTTCTCACGCACAAGCAGCTGGAGTTCCTATGGTTTTCGCTATCAACAAAATTGATAGACCAGCAGCTAATCCAGAAAAAGTAAAAGAGCAATTAGCTCAAATGAATTTATTAGTTGAAGATTGGGGTGGTACTTACCAATCTCAAGAAATCTCAGCTAAATCTGGTTTAGGAGTTGACGAATTATTAGACAAAGTTTTATTAGAAGCTGAAGTTTTAGAATTAAAAGCTAATCCAAATCGTAAAGCTTTAGGTACTGTTGTTGAAGCAGCATTAGATAAAGGACGTGGATACGTTTCTACAATGATCGTTCAAAATGGTACTTTAGAAGTTGGTGATTATATCTTAGCAGGTTCTAACCATGGTAAAGTTCGTGCAATGTTAGATGAGCGTGGTAACCAAGTGAAAAAAGCTGGACCATCGACTCCTGTAACAATCTTAGGTTTAGACGGTGCACCAACAGCTGGTGATAAGTTTAAAGTTTATGAAGATGAGCGTGAAGCGAAACAAATCGCATCTCGTAGAGAACAATTACAACGTGAGCAAACAATTCGTACTCAAAAACACATCACTTTAGATGAGATTGGACGTCGTTTAGCATTAGGAGATTTCAAACAGTTAAATATTATCTTAAAAGGAGATGTGGATGGTTCTGTAGAAGCGTTAACAGACTCTTTACAAAAATTATCAACTGACGAAATTGTTGTTAATATCTTACATAAAGGTGTTGGACAGATTACAGAATCTGACGTATTATTGGCATCTGCTTCAGATGCGGTAATTTTAGGATTTAATGTTCGTCCTGGTACAAATGCTCGTGATTTAGCTGATAAAGAAGAAATCGAAATCCGTGCTTACTCTATTATCTATGATGCAATTAATGACATCAAAGAGGCTATGGAAGGTATGTTATCTCCAGAGTTAAAAGAGCAAGTAACTGGTAATATCGAAATTCGTGAAACGTTCAAAGTAACTAAAGTTGGTACTATTGCTGGTTGTATGGTATTAGACGGTAAAGTTTACAGAACTTCTAAAATTCGTATTATTCGTGATGGTGTTGTTGTTCACGAAGGTGAATTAGCTTCATTAAAACGTTTCAAAGACGATGTAAAAGAAGTTTCTAAAGGTTACGAATGTGGTTTAAATATTAAAAACTACAACGATATTCATATTGGTGATATCATCGAGGCTTACGAAACTATCGAGGTTAAAAAGAAATTAAAATAATTTCAAACGATAAATATTAAAGGCGATTCTTAATTGAATCGCCTTTTTTTTGGTTTGTTAATTTGAAAAGGGAGCTAATATATTATATCTTTATTTAATAAAATAATTGTTTATTTATTTATTTATTTATTTATTTATTTATTTGAAATGTTGATCAACACTAAATTAATAATTAACATTTTAAAAATTAAAAGATGAAGAAAATCTTATTACTAAGTGCCTTTGCACTTTTCGGAACTTTCGCTATGGCGGGAACAACTGATACTATTGCAAAAGTTAAATTTTTTAAAACGGAAGGAGTTTGTGTAATTTCTTTTGTAGATAGATATGGGGAAGTATTATGGACTGAAACTCATAATACATCAAGTTCAGCTGCATGCGATCGATTAACAAGAATGAGATTAGCGCAAGTTCAAGGACAGTAATAATTTAATAAATTTTCAATTAATTTCAAGTAAGTGTTATTTTTAACACTTACTTTTTAATAAATAAAATATGCTGTATAAAAGAATATCAATCCTTTTAATTATTCTAGGATTTACTTTTAGTTTTGGTCAAACATATAGATTAGAATATCAATTTAATAATTACATAGCAGTTTTTGGTGAAACACGATCGTTGAATACAACTTTAGATTACGATGAACAAACAAAAGAAAGTTTGTATAAAGTAATTTTAAAAGATTTAAATTCAAAAGCAGAAATAAAAAATAGTAATGTAATTGTTTTAGATACTGAAGAAATAGATAATGAATTAGTTTATTCTAATTTCAATACGTCAGAAATGGTGATTCAAACACAGATTGATATTGAGATGATGTTATTTACAGAGAAAATTCCAGAAATAAAATGGAATTTAATTAACGAATCTAGAACAGAAAATAATTTAAAATTAAATAAAGCCACAGCTACTTTCAGAGGACGTAATTATACCGTTTGGTACACATTAGATATACCTGTAAATGTTGGACCATGGAAATTACACGGATTGCCAGGTGCAATTGTAACTGTAGAGGAAGATAAAGGAAGATATTCTTGGCAACTTACAGGTTTTAAAAAATTAGAAGATAGTACAATTAAAAATCCACTGGAGAATAAATCTTACAAAGTAAAAGATATTAAAGATTATCCTAAATTAAAGTTTGAGCTTTCTGAACGTATGATAGCTAAAATTAAACAAATAGGTGTTAATGCTACTATTCCTAAACGAGAGCGAAGTGATTTAGAATTAAAATTCGAATGGGAAAAATAATCCAATTATTATTTTTATTATTTACTGTAATAGTACAAGCCCAAACTATTAATGGGAAAGTTGAAGACGATACAGGGAATACACTTGCTAACGTAAGTGTATTTTTGTTAAGAGATGGTGCTATTGTAGAAAATAAGAAAACTACTAAAGATGGAAATTTTAATTTAGATTCTCCAAAAATTGGAGATGTAATCAAATTATCAAGTTTAGACTATAATAGTATCGAGCAAGAAATTGAGAAAATAGAAGACTTAAGTTTTGTGTTATATGGCATTGATAATTTTGATGATATTATCAATTTGAAAGCTGTAAAATTGACCAACAAAGTTGTTGTAAAAAAAGATACAATTAGTTATAAAGCTGATCAGTTTTTAATTGGAAATGAAAATAGTACCGAAGATTTATTAAAGAAAATACCAGGCGTTACAGTAGAAGATGATGGTAAGGTTAAAATACAAGGAAAAGAAATAGAACGTATAATGGTTGATGGTGATGATTTGTTGCGAAAAAATTATAAATTTCTTTCGCGTGGTCTGACACCAAAAGCTATAGAAAATGTAGAATTACACTTGAACGACGAGGAAAACTCGTTGTTACGAGGAATGAATTCCGAAAATAAATATGCCATTAATCTTAAATTAAAAGAAGAATTTAAAAATGTCTTATTTGGAGATATAGAGGCAGGTTATAATTTTGATA
Organism: Faecalibacter bovis; assembly: GCF_017948305.1. Lineage (NCBI taxonomy): Bacteria > Pseudomonadati > Bacteroidota > Flavobacteriia > Flavobacteriales > Weeksellaceae > Faecalibacter > Faecalibacter bovis. Next base: position 698,955 of record NZ_CP072842.1, on the reverse strand, counting down.
AAAGATACCGTGTGAATACCTCTTTAATGAGTCTGAAACAAAAAAATAAAACTTATTTTACGAGTTTTATGAATAATATCGGAGAAGATATTTCGCAGGTGAATTATATGGGAAATCTAAACGAATTAATGTATAGTAATTTATCTCATGAATCTATTTTTCCGTTAGTTTCTTTATCAAATTCTTTTACAAGTGTAGATAAAGAAAAGTTTAACTTTAATAACAATCAATTTTTTTCATTCAATAATATTTATCGTTTCAATCCAAAAACAACGTTAAAGTTTAACAGCCAATTAATGTTTGATAAAATAAATTTTGATCAACAAACAATTCAAAAATATTTTATAGGTGATAGTACACAAGTTTTTACCGACCAATACAAAAGTGTAACGAAGGTTTTTAATGCAACAAATGTATTAGAGTTAAAATCTGATTTCGATAAGAAATCTAATTACCAAGGATTTTTAGGCGTATCAGTAGGTAATAATAATATACACACGAATCAATTGTTTAATGATGTTATTACAAAGCAGCAACTAAAAAACAGTGATATTAATTTTCAACAAAAAAATATATATACGTTTAAGTTAAAAAATGATAGCATTGTAAATAGTATTTCTACATTATTTAGTTATCAAAAACAGCCTCAAGATTTTTTAATTGATAAAGAAAATATAAGATTTGTCGATCAAAATAATGATATAAAAAAGTTTTCTCATGCTTTACAATATCAAAATAGATTTAAAAGAAATCAAGTTTTAAATGTTTTTACTACTGGATATAAATATAATAATGAACAATTATTTTCGGATATTCAATCTAAAAATTGGAATCTTGATGACACAGCTTTAAAATTTATCATAAATGATATTTATTTATCTAATTACTTCACTTACGAAAACAAGAAGATAAAATTAGGAGGTAATTTAAATTTATCATATAAAAACTTTAAGTATTCAGAATCGAAAAATAATTTATCATTTAATCCGAATGCATTTATAAAATATAATCTAAATTCCTCTGATAATTTACAACTGTCGTTAAGCAGTAAATTAGATCATGTTAATTTTAATGAAATGATTAATTTTTATAATTATAGTTCTATAAATTCATTACAAAAAGGAGTTGATGATTTGTTTATAAACCGAAATAATAATGTAGGATTAAGTTATAATATAGGGGATTATACAAGTTTAGCTTCTTTTAATTTTGGTATCAATTATAATATAACTGATGGAAGTTTAGTTAATGATTTGTCTTTTCAAAACGATCTGATTTTTAATAGACTATTGATTAATAATAAATCATCACAATCAATATCTTTTTTCGGAAATATAGATTATTACATTAAGCCAATAAAATCTTCAATCAAATTTAAATCATTATATAGTAGTAGTAAAGGCTATTTTTTAAACAATAATACTTTAGAAAGATATCAGAATCAAAGAATTAATATAGACCTTAATTTGGCTTCGGGATTTAGAGGTATTTTTAATTATAAATTATCCAATCAATTCTATTATAATTCGATCAATTCATTTTATATGAATTCTGATTATAGAATAAATACAAAATTAGAAACGTTTTTAAATTTTGATAAAATCTCATTAAATAGTATAATTAATAGAAATTATTTAAGCAATGTAAGAAAAGATATATATTTTTTTGATGCAGATTTAAAATATAATTACAACGATAAATTTCAATTTTCACTTAAAGGTAGAAATCTTATGAATGAGAAAAAATATTCTGTTTTACAATACAATATAACCAATGAAATTACTTCGGTTTATAATATTAATTCAAGGTATATTTTATTGAGTATGAAATATAAATTTTAAAAGGCGATTATTAAATGAATCGCCTTTTTCATAATTATCGTTTAAAATTAATCTAACTAAGTAATTTTTCGTTAACACCAATTAATGGATTAAAAGAATCATATGTTTTGTCCGATATAGACCGATGTCATCGATAATGAACCAGCAACTGGTTCGTCGTTGAAGAATGATATTTCGTCATCTTTTCCTTCTAAAGCTAATGCGTACAATAAAGGTAAATAATGTTCGGGTGTTGGTATTGCTAATTGAAAAGCTTGCCCTTGATCAAAAGGATTCATTAAAGGTTTATGGTTACGTTCTAAAATTGCTTTTTTAATGGTTTCGTTAGCTTCAATTGCCCAATCGAATCCGAATACATCATTGATACGATTCCAAGCAACAGCGCGTAAATTGTGGACAATATTTCCACTACCAATAATTAAGACACCCTTTTTACGCAAAGCTTTTAACTCTTGCGCCAATTGATAATGCTGTTCTGGCGTTCTTCTGTAATCCAAACTAAATTCCACAATCGGAATATTCGCCTCAGGATACATATGTTTAATCACCGTCCAAGCTCCGTGATCCAATCCCCATTCAACATCCAATCCTACTTCAGTCGATTGAACTAAATTTTTAATTTCTTGTGCCAATGCAGGATTTCCGGCTGCAGGATATTGTACATCAAATAAGGCTTGTGGAAAACCTCCAAAATCGTGAATGGTTGGAGGAGTTGTCATTGCAGTTACAAAAGATCCTCTTGTTTCCCAATGGGCTGAAATACATAAAATAGCTTTTGGTGTAGGGATTTTTTCAACGATATCTCGAAATCCTTTAACAAATTGATTTTCTTCAATCGCAATCATTGGACTTCCATGTCCTAAAAATAGTACAGGCATTTCATCACTTTCACCTAATGTGTCTGTAAATTTTGCTAAATCCTGAAGGCTTTTAGCATTTCCAACTAAAGAATCAATTGCTATCAATTTATTTATTTTTTGATTATGAATTCAAAGATATTAAACCTAAAAATCTAAACCATTGACAAATGATAATTAAAAATGGATGAAATATAGATTTATACTATTTTATAAATTAAATAATTGATTAAAAGTTATTTGAGTTTTAAATAATCTGTATTTATGATTAAATTTTAATTAATTATTTATCACTTTATAGATTCGTGAAATTTGAAATAATACATTTTCAAAAATTAAGTTTTTATTTATTTATTTATTTGGAACACATAATTAGTACACATATGATTAATAAATTAAAACTTACTCTATTATCTTCTTTATTGGTTTCTGCTCTTTTTGGACAAGAGCAACAAATTGAATTTAGAGCTTTTGGAATCCCTGGAACAGCTGTGAAAGGAATTCAGAATAATGGAAATGCATTATTAGCAACTTTCAATTATGACTACGCTACAAATGTTATGGTTCCAAAACCAGAAGACATTAGCACATTTGGGTTCATTAATCAAGCAGGTGATATTATTGGAACTAAAATAATAAATGGTTTTACTCATCCAGTATATAAATTAGCAAATACGTAAGAATGGGTTACAGTACCAGTTTTTGAAGGTTTTCAAACAAGTGATGTTACAACTGTTTATAAAATCAGTGAAAATGGAAGATATATTTCTGGACAAATGCAAGCAAAACCATTTGTTTACGATATTCAAACACAAACTTTAACTAATCTATTGCCGCAAGGATATACTTATGGTGCTGGATATAGTGTAGATAATGCAGGGAAAACTGTTGGTTGGGTAGATGCTTATACGAATGGAACTTTTCGTGAGTTATCAATTTATCAAGCAGGTCAGCCATTACAAAAAATTTTAACAGATATTGCTGTACCTGTTAATAACCACATTTGGCACATTACAGATGATGGGATTGTAGTAGGAGATATTACATTAAAACCATACATATACAATCTAAATACAAATGAATATAAAATATTCAATTTACCAGCAGGATATAGAACAGGTGCTTTTGTTTATTCTTCAAATGGGATTACAGTAGGATATGCACAAAATAATGTAATGGATCGTGATGCGATTATTTACCACGAGTCTTTTGGTGAGCAGCCACGTTTATTAAAAGAAATATTGATAGAACAAGGTATTACTATTGATATTCCAGGTGGTCGATTAGGTGGAGCAAACAGTGTTTCTCAAAATGGTAATTTTATTGGAGGTAACGAAAGTGGAAATGCAAGTATAGCTCCAGGTTGGATTATTAATTTAAATGGTTACTTTAATGACTTAGGATGTATTGTTGAAGTCCCAGCTGATATTGAAATTCAAACAGAAATTGGTCAAAATTCTGCTGTTATTACTTACGATGTAACTACAAATTGTGAAGGAGCTACATTACAATTAGTAGAAGGGTACGAATCTGGTGCTGAATTTCCATTAGGAATCACAACTGTAAAATATAATTCGGTAGATGCTGAAGGAAATATTTTGGCTACCGGAACTTTTAAAGTAAATGTAAAAGACGCTTACTGTTCTCCAAGATTTTCTGTACAAGTTGAACCAATTACTAATGTAACATACGGAACAATAAATAATACAACTTCGGCTGATTTAAATTCTCCAGAGATTGAGTATTTCTTAAACATGTCCACTGATATTGCACAAAACGGAACATACGAAATTTCAGTTGCAGGAAATACAAATGGACCTGAGAATGGTAGCGAATTTGCTGTTTATTTTGACTTTAATCAAGATGGAATCTTTAATTCAGATACTGAAGGTTTTTATATAGGTTCAATCTCAAATTCAACTGGAGTTGATGGAAAAACGGCTTCAAATACAATCACAATTCCAGCTGATGCATTATTAGGTGAAACTAGAATGCGTGTAGTTAAAGTTTACAGAATAGTTCCTGAGGATGCTTGTTCTTTTGTTTATGCTTATGGACAAAGTGAGAATTATGTAGTAAATATTACTGCACCGTTAGGAGTTACGGATCTTACAAATTCTTCAATAAAACTTTATCCAAATCCAATTAAAGATATTTTAAAAATTGAATCGGATAAAGAAATAAAATCAATCAAAGTAATTAATACATTAGGACAACAAGTTGGTGATTACAAAGTAAATCAATCTAATACTGAAGTTAATTTTTCAGGTTTAACAAGTGGAGTTTACATTGTACAAATAACAACAGTTGATGGTGTAATTACTAAAAAAGTTATTAAAAAATAAATATATTTTATTTTTACATTAATACATCTCTGAAATCAGCGTTTTTGTCAAATTGTGCTTTAGCAAAAGGACACAAAGGCATTACTTTGATATTATCCTTTCTTACCCAGTCAATGATGTTTTCTAAGATTTGTTTTCCAACACCTTGTCCACCATAAGCTTCATCAACATGTGTATGATCGATAATAATTTTATCTGATCCAGCCCAAGTATAATTCATTGCTCCAGCTTCTATTGTTCCGTCCATTGCTTGTACAGAACCTCTTTTTCCATCGTCAGTTTTTACAAATTCCATAGTATTTATCGTACTTTATAATTCTTTAGAGGTTTGGACGACGTATAATACAATTGAAGCATTAGTTTCTTTTACTATGACAAAGGCATTATTTGATGATTTTTTTCTTTCTGGAGTTGGTCAAGGTTGGACTTTAACATTAGAAGAAATATTTTATCTTTTTGCACCGTTGTATTTTGTTTTAATAAAACGTTCAAAGTATTTTTTAATTATAATCCCTTTTGTAGTGTTTTTTATATTTACTTTTATAAAAAATCAATTAAATATAGAAGGAAATATTTATGGTTTTTTACAAAAAAATATATCTACTTATATTATTGAATTTTTCGTAGGAATTAGTGTTGCGATTTTAGTTCTTAAAGACAAAATAAAACGAAAGGGATTCTACACTTACTTTGGAATAATTTTCTTAGCTCTTTATTTAATCTTTAGACAATATTTAATAGGACCACTAAACCTAAAAAATGAGTTTATTCATTTTATAGAAATGTTTGTTTTTTGTGCCTTTGGAATTGCTCCGATCATTATTGGACTTATCTACGAAAAGACATTTGTTCAAAAATTTTTAAGTTTAAAATTAATGGTAATTTTAGGGAAAAGTTCTTATATATTCTATTTAATACATAAAGGTTTTATCCCTATTTTTATTGATGAACATATTACTAATAATAAACTACTACTTTTTATTATATTAAATATTATATCGTATTTCATGTTTATTTATATAGAAGAACCTTTGAATCATTTTATAAGAAAAAAATATAAATCATTAAAAACAACTTAAAAATAAAACCACCTCATTTGAGATGGTTTTTTATATATAAATTATAATAATTCTTCATCTACCATATTCGGTAAAGTAACCTTTAATAAAGGTTCTTCTTCCATGGCGCGTTTGATGGCAAAGATAGCTTCTTCGTTTCTTGCCCACGAACGACGAGCGATTCCGTTATTCACATCCCAATGCAGCATTGATTTTAATTTGGTTTCAGATTCAGTAGAACCGTCTAATAACATTCCAAATCCACCGTTGATGACTTCGCCCCAACCAACGCCACCACCGTTGTGGATAGAAACCCAAGTAGCTCCTCTAAAACTATCCCCAATTACATTATGTATCGCCATATCTGCTGTGAATTTCGAACCATCATAAATGTTAGATGTTTCACGGAAAGGAGAATCTGTTCCAGAAACATCGTGATGATCGCGTCCTAGAACCACAGGTCCAATAATTCCTTTGGCAATCGCATCATTAAAAGCTTTCGCAATTTTGATTCGACCTTCAGCATCGGCATATAAAATACGAGCTTGTGAGCCTACGACTAATTTATTTTGTTGTGCGCCTTTAATCCAAGTAATATTATCTTGCATTTGTTGCTGAATTTCTTCAGGTGAATGCTGCATAATTTCTTCTAAAACTTGACAAGCGATTTCGTCCGTTTTCTGTAAATCTTCTGATTTTCCAGAAGCACAAACCCAACGGAAAGGTCCAAATCCATAATCAAAACACATTGGTCCCATAATGTCTTGTACATACGAAGGATATTTAAAATCGATACCATTTTCAGCAATTACATCCGCTCCAGCGCGAGAAGCTTCCAACAAGAAAGCGTTTCCATAATCGAAGAAATAGGTTCCTTTTGCGGTATGTTTATTCACTGCTTCAGCATGACGACGTAAGGATTCTTGTACTTTTTCCTTGAACAATTCTGGATTATTGGCCATCATTTCATTTGATTCTTCAAAAGATAATCCGACAGGATAATAACCACCAGCCCAAGGATTATGTAAAGAAGTTTGATCGGATCCTAAATCGATGTATAAATTTTCTTCATCGAATTTTTCCCAAACTTCAACAACGTTTCCATCGTAAGCAATCGAAACTACTTCTTTATTTTCCTTAGCATCGCGAACACGTTTTACCAATTCATCTAAATCCGAAATTACTTCATCTACCCAACCTTGTTCGTGACGTTTCCAAGTGGCTGCAGGATTTACTTCAGCCGTTACAGAAACTATTCCCGCAATATTTCCAGCTTTTGGTTGAGCACCTGACATTCCACCCAAACCAGCAGTTACAAATAATTTTCCAGCCGTTCCTTGATCATCAATTTTACGGCAACCGTTCAGAACTGTAATCGTTGTTCCGTGTACAATTCCTTGTGGACCGATGTACATGTAACTTCCGGCTGTCATTTGTCCGTATTGAGAAACGCCTAAAGCATTCATTTTTTCCCAATCATCCGGTTTCGAATAATTCGGAATCACCATTCCATTTGTAACCACTACACGAGGTGCATTTTTGTGGGATGGAAATAAACCCATCGGATGACCCGAATACATCACTAAAGTTTGTTCATCGGTCATTTCCGATAAATATTTCATCGTCAATAAATATTGTGCCCAGTTTTGGAAAACGGCTCCATTTCCGCCGTAAGTAATTAATTCATCTGGATGTTGAGCGACCGCAGGATCCAAATTATTCTGAATCATCAACATGATTGCTTTCGCTTGCTGAGAATTTCCGGGATAATCCTTGATTGGACGTGCGTAAATCTCATAATCTGGTTTGAAGCGGTACATGTATATACGACCGTATTTCTCCAATTCTTCCTTGAATTCAGGAATTAATTCGGCATGATGTTGAGGTTCAAAATAACGTAAGGCATTTTTTAACGCTAATTTTTTCTCGTCGGCTGATAAGATTTCTTTGCGTTTAGGTGCGTGACTTACGTTTTCATTCACTATTTTTTTCGGTGGTAAAACCGATGGAATTCCTTGTTTTATTTGTTCTTGAAATGTCATTTTTTTGTGTTTTTAAGTTTTGAGTTTAATGCTTTCGAATAATCTATTTATGTATGAATCTTCGATAAACTCAGAATGATGATTTAATAGAAATAATCTGTTTATAGTTTAAAATAATGGATTATAAATACACTTATACTTTCAAATAATAATATTAAACCTAATAAATATGCAACGTAATTTCCAAAAGTTTTTGGTTTGTAATCTTTCAGTTTATTTAAAAAATATAAAATACTAAAACTCATAATACAACTACAAGCTATAATTAATATTAGAAGTAAAGAGTTATTATTATCTTTTAAAATATCGATTGATATTATATTTAATATTAATACAAGAATCGAGGAAACAGCAATAAAATATTCAGCTTTTTGATCTTTCGAATGACTACTGTTAGATCCAAAAATCATGAATATTAATTCTAATAAATCCATCTAAAATTATTCAGATTAAAACTTCATGATTAATTCTTGAAACTTCTCAGTCTGTAACAAGTCAATAATATTATTGATATCATCTCCAATCAAACGATCATCTTCTAATTTTGGACAAACTTGTCGCACTGCAGCAAAAACTTGTTCTAAATAGGGACTTGTTTGTTTTGGTCTTCTAAATTCTAAACCTTGACAAGCGTACATTAACTCGATTGCTAAAATACGTTCAACGTTATCTAAAACTTGATTAAATTTTCGTCCTGAAATACTTCCCATCGAAACGTGATCTTCCTGTCCTAAAGACGTTGGAATACTATCGGCAGAAGCAGGAAAACATAATGTTTTATTTTCTGTACATAGGGCTGCTGAAGTATATTGAGGAATCATAAATCCAGAATTTAATCCAGAACTTTCTGTTAATAATTTAGGTAAACCGTATTTTCCTTCGATCAATAAATATTGGCGACGATCAGAAATGTTTCCTAATTCTGACGCTGCAACTGTTGCATAATCTAATGCCATTGCTAATGGTTGTCCGTGGAAATTTCCTCCAGAAATTGCTTCTTCCTCCGAAATCACAATCGGATTATCTGTAACAGAATTTAATTCGATTTCAGCTAATTCTTGTAAGTGAAAAAATGCATTTCGAGAAGCGCCGTGAACTTGTGGAATACAACGTAAAGAATAAGGATCTTGAACGCGGCCACAATTTTGATGAGAATATGCGATACCAGAATCTGCTAATAATTTTCGCATGCGTTCTGCGACTAAAACCGTTCCTTTAAATGCACGAATTTGGTGTAATTCAGCTTTGAATGGGCTTGGAGAACCTTCGTAAGCTTCTAATGATAATGCACCAGCAACATCAGCTAAATTCAATAAATACTCGAATTTCTTTAAACCATGTAAGGCATGAGATAAGATAAATTGTGTTCCGTTGATTAATCCTAAACCTTCTTTTGCTGATAAATGTAGTGGCTGTAAATTGTGTTTTGCTAATGCTTCTTTTGTTGAAATGATTTGTTCACCTTCCCAAACTTTTCCTTCTCCAATTAAAGGTAAAAATAGGTGAGATAATGGTGCTAAATCTCCAGATGCTCCAACTGATCCTTTTTCAGGTACAACAGGAATAATATCTTTTTCCACCATTAATAAAATGCGTTCTACCACTTCTAATGTCACGCCAGAAAATCCTTTAGATAAAGCATGAGCTTTTGCTAAAAGCATAGTTTTAGAGATTTCTTTTTTGATTGGATTTCCAACTCCAACTGCATGACTAATTAATAAATTGTGTTGTAATTGTCGTGTTTCTTCTTCAGAGATTTTTGTATCGCACAAAGGTCCGAAACCTGTATTAATTCCATAAACCGTTTGTCCAGACGCAACGATTTTTGCAACGTTTTGTTGAGAAGTTAAGATTTGCTGTTTACTAATTTCATTTAGAGAAATTTGGTTATATCCAGACTGAATTGCCTTGAAATCTTCGAAAGAAATAAAGTCTACTCCTAGAGTTTTTGTGTTCATTTTTTTATTGGTATATAAGAACTCAAATATACAAAATAGCAAATAAGGTATTAATCATATTAATTTTTAATGATTAAAAAATAAGCGAGTTATAAGTGTTTTCTTGAATTTTTAATCATTAAAAACTAAATCAGTTGTTTATATATTTTTAAACGTTTATAACTAGTTAAATTGGTTTTGAAGAAGATTTGAAAAACAATTTAAGTTTTAAAGACAAAATTTATTCTAAAATATACAAAACGAATCCTGAAAATTATCTAACTAATTAATTTAAAATAACATGAAATACATTTTTACTATTTTATTATTTATTTTAACTCATAAATCATACGCACAATTAGATAATGTACATTATTTACAGCCAATGACTTCATTGAATACTGGAGGTATAACGCAAGAATTTTTATATTTATCTACACCATCAACAGATTTAATTACAGTTAAAATTACTTTTCCTGATGAAATTACGTCACCAAGAATTGCAGTTGGTAATGCATTAGGCCAAAATGAAACTGTAATTACCAACGGTACAGTAACTTTATCAAATACGAGTCCTATTAGAATTAGATTTTTAACTTCAACAGGAACTACTGCACATACACCTTTAAAAGGAAACTCACCTATAACGCCATCTAGAGCTTATGTAAATCGTGTAATTAAATCAAATGAAAATATTGGTTTAGTTTTAAAATCAGAACATAGATTTTATGCTAATTACAGAGGTAGATCTACAAATCAAGCGGGATCGATGCTTTCTAAAGGACAAGCAGCATTAGGAAAACAATTTTTTTGGTTAGGATTACCTACAGAAGTTACTCCAGGTAGTAGTACAGTAAGTAATACATCTATTAATAAAGTGTTATCAATAATGGCAACTGAAGATAATACAACTGTAACTCTATCAGGTTATGATAACGGATTACAATTCTTAACATATACTTCAGTCACTACATTAGGAACAACACATACAATAAACTTGAATAAAGGCGAATCTTACATTTATGTGGTTCCAGTTGATACATCAGCTAGGAGAGATATGGTTATTTAGGTTCAGAAATTAAATCTGATAAAAATATTGTCGTTACTATCGCTCAATTGATGCAGCAAGGAGTTGAAGCGGGGAACAGAGATATATCTTTTGATCAAATTATTCCAACAAATCAGATAGGGAATTTATACGTTGCAATGCAAGGAAATGGATCCAATGCAAATGAAAGAGTAATCATTGTTGCTACTGAAGATGGAACAGAAGTAAAAATAAATGGATCGTTAGTTTCTCTTCCTGTTAATGGGGCTTCAGGAGCGGCTAAAGTTAATGTTTTGAATAAAGGTGATTATGCAATTGTAGCAGGTAGTAATTATGGTTCAACTAAATTCATGCGTATAGAAACTACTAAAAATGCGTATGTAACTCAAAAGTTATATGGAGGAGGAGTTACAACAAGTAATTTTATGTTATTACCGCCTTTGACATGTAACGGACAAACAATAATAGATAATATTCCGAATGCATTACGCATTGGTACTACAAACTATGGTTCAAATTCACGTTTGTATTTACTGACTAGAACTATTATGATTAATAGTACTAAAGTTTATGTAAGTGGAACTCAATTATCACCAATAGCAGCTAGAACCTATACAGTTGCTCCAGATTGGACAATGTTGGTTTATAATTTATCTCACGGAAATGTTAAAGTGGAATCTAATGGTACAATTCAAGGACAAATTTTAGGAGTTAATAATGATGTAGGATATGGAAACTATTTTGCAGGTTTTGGAATTGCACCACCGATGAATGTTGAAGTCGATTTTAAGCGTTTTGATAATGTTTGTACTGGAGATACAGGTTCATCTTTATTAAAGCCGATTGCAATGAATTTTACGGGTACAATAGAATGGTTTAGAAACGATGTTCTTATTGAAAATGCACATAATAGTACATATAAAATTCCAGATGATGATACAGAACCTGCAGAATATAGAATGGTATTGACTATGCCCGACGGTTGTTCTTATTATACGGAAACAATTAAAACGGTAAAATGTCCATGCTCAAAAAAACCAAATAATAATGTTGGTGTATTATATCCAGGTATTGTAGGGGTTTCAACTACCGATAATGTTGATAAAATTTGGCCTAATAATGTAAATAATGCATTTATAAGTTTAAAATCAAACGATAAAGGATTAGTAATTACAAGAATTCCTGATCCAGAAACTTCTATAATAAGCCCGATAGAGGGAATGATTGTTTATGATACAGATGATAATTGTTATAAATTATTTGATGGTTCTGTGTGGAAATGTTTAAGAAAAAAATGTTATGATTATGACAATTAAAAGACTATTAATTACATTAATTATTTTACTAAATTTTTCAACTATTTGTTTATCTCAAGTAGTAATAGGAAAAAATACAATAGGTGCTAGTGTATTATTAGATTTTGCAGAGAATACGACTAATGGTCTTGTCTTACCTCATATTAATGATATTCATTTAATAACAGATGCAACGGTAGGAACTGTGGTTTTTGACAAAATAACAAAAAAAGCACACTATTATGATGGTGTGCAATGGATAGCAATTAATAAAGAGGAAGGAACATTACCCTTAATAGCTGCAGAAAAAGAACAAGGAGGCGATCAAGGAGTAATAATAGGTAGTGAAGAAAGTACTGCAAAAGGAGTACTTATTCTAGAATCTTCAGATAAAGCGATGGTTCTGCCAAAAATCTATGATCCTGCTAAAAATGTTCCGTCTCCATATCCAGGTATGATTTGTTACGATACAAGAGGTAAACATGTTTATATTTTTAATGGGCTTAGATGGGAAATAGTAGGCTAATTTTAAAATAAAAACTATAAATAATATCAAAAGCATGATTCAGAATAATCATGCTTTTTATTTATCTTAAATTGTGATATTGTATACTTTTAATTCAGTTTATACAATTAAGTTGCAATTATTAAATTCGAATTGGTAAATTTGCTAAAATTTTAAAGTAATGTGTGATAAACATCTTCATGACGAAATAGGAGACGACCACATGTCAGCTAACTTAGAGACACCTTTAAGAGATGATGCATTTGAGTTGTCAGCAGAAGAAAAAGTAGCAATGATTGAAGCGGATTTCCGTCATATTATGGAAACTTTAGGTTTAGATTTAACAGATGATAGTTTGAAAGGAACTCCAAAACGAGTAGCGAAAATGTTCGTGAAAGAAATTTTTGGTGGATTATTACCTGAACGTAAACCAGGAATGTCAACTTTCGAAAATAAATATAACTATAACGAAATGTTGGTTGAAAAGGATATCGTAGTTTATTCAACTTGCGAACACCATTTTTTACCAATCGTTGGACGAGCTCATGTTGGTTACATTTCTAAAGGAAAAGTAATCGGTTTATCTAAAATGAACCGTATTGTAGAATATTATGCAAAAAGACCACAAGTACAAGAACGTTTAACAATGCAAATTGTTAAAGCTATGCAAGATGCATTAGGTACTGATGATGTTGCATGTATTATTGATGCAAAACACTTATGTGTAAATTCTCGTGGTATTAAAGATATCGAATCAAGTACGGTAACTGCAGAATACGGAGGTGCATTTAAAGATAATGAGCAATTAAGAAAAGAATTCATCGCTTACATTGGGATGAAAACTACTTTCAACGTTTAAGAAAATAATTCCTATAAAATGGTAAAAGAAAATCAATTAAAATTACATAATTCCTTAACTGGACAAAAAGAAACATTCGAACCTATTAATTTAGATAATGTAGGGATGTATGTTTGTGGTCCTACCGTGTACAGCAATGTTCACTTAGGAAATGTGCGTACATTTATGTCTTTTGATATGATTTACCGTTACCTAAAATTTTTAGGTTACAAAGTTCGTTACGTTCGTAATATTACTGATGCCGGACATTTAACTGATGATGGAAATGTAGAAAATGATCGTTTTGTAAAACAATCTAAATTGGAGAAGTTAGAACCAATGGAAATCGTACAAAAATACACGGTTGATTTTCATAAAGTTTTAGAAAAATTCAATTTATTACCTCCAACGATAGAGCCAACAGCAACAGGTCATATTCTAGAACAAATTACTTTAACTGAAAAATTAATAAACTTAGGATTAGCTTATGAAGTTAACGGGTCTGTTTATTTTGATGTTGAAGCATACAATAAAAAAGGACTTAACTACGGAGAATTAAGTAACCGCAACATTGAGGAATTAATCAATAATACGAGAGATTTAGATGGGCAAGGCGAAAAGAAAAATCCAGTAGATTTTGCACTTTGGAAAAACGCATCACCAGCTCATATTATGCGTTGGTCTTCACCTTGGGGTGAAGGGTTTCCAGGTTGGCATTTAGAGTGTACTGTAATGAGTACAAAATATTTAGGCGATTTCTTTGATATTCACGGTGGTGGTATGGATCTTAAATTCCCTCATCACGAATGTGAGATTGCTCAAGCAAAAGGATGTAATGGTCACGAACCAGTTAAATATTGGATGCATGCCAATATGCTAACGATGAATGGTCAGCGAATGAGTAAATCGACAGGGAATTATATTTTACCAATGCAATTAGTAAATGGTGAAAATGATTTTTTCGAAAAGCCATTCCATCCAAGTGTTGTACGTTTTTGTTTCTTACAAGCGCATTATCGTAGCGTGTTAGATATTTCAAATGATGCCATGTTGGCTTCTGAAAAAGGGTATAACCGATTAATGGAAGCAATCAAAACATTAGATGGATTAACAACAAGCGCTACATCTTCAGTTAATATTCAAGATTGGGTAAATAAGTTATACGCTGCAATGGATGATGACTTCAATACACCAATTTTAATCGCTCATTTATTTGACGGTGTGAAGATGATTAACTCAATAAAAGATGGATCAGAAACTATTACAGCTTCAGATTTAGAACTTGTTGAAACTACAATTAAAGGTTTTGTTTTCGAAGTATTAGGATTACAAGCCGCTGAAGAAGCAAATGCAAATACCGAAAAATTAGATGGTGTAATCAAAATGTTAATCGATATGAGATTACAGGCTCGTGCGGATAAAAATTGGGCATTATCTGACCAAATACGTGATCAGTTAGCCGAACTTGGTATACAATTGAAGGATGGGAAAGACGGAACAACTTATACGTTCTGAAACGAATATAAATCACTAGTAATTAATTAAAAGCGCCTTTAAAAGGCGCTTTTTTATTTTTTTTGTTAAAATTTTAAGATTAAATACCTGTTTTTTAACCTTTCGTTTGTTGTTTTCGTTAATTTATTCCATATTTGTTATAATTAGCACTAAAAAATTAACAAATGAGGAAAAGTATTACGTCTTTAGGCGTATTATCGTTATTCTTAATGGGTGGACTTGCGTATGCGCAAGTTTCTGGAGTTGTAAAAGACTCTAGCGGTTTACCATTAGAAGAAGCTGAAGTGGTTTTAGACAGAACAGGAGCTTCAGTATTAACAGATGCAAATGGAGCTTTCACTATTGATGCCAATATTGGAGATACGTTAAGAATCATTGATATCAATGGAGAAGAACGTACAATTAAAGTAGCTTCAAACAAAATTGGAGATATAAAATTAGCACCTTCTAGAGCGGATGAAATTAGTTTATCTACTGTAAACTTAGTAGGTGGTGTTAAAATGGATGCTTCTCAGAAAGTTGGAGCTTATGATATTATCAAAAAAGAAGATTTTGAGTTAGCACCAACAGCTTCTATCGATGAGGTATTAAATGGTCGTGTTGCTGGTTTAGTATTCTCTACAAACTCTGGAGATCCAGGTTCAACAAATATTATTACAATTCGTGGGGTTGGTTCTATCATCGGAACAACTAATCCATTATATGTTATTGATGGTGTAGTAGTAGGTAAAGGTTCTGATAATGCTGGTTTAATGGAATCATGGAATCCATTAGCATCGATCGATCCAAATATGATCGAAGATGTTACGGTATTAAAAGATGCTTCTGCAACTGCATTATACGGTGCTCGTGGAGCGAATGGTGTAATCGTAATTAAAACTAAAAAAGGTAAATACGGATCTAAAACTAGATTCAATGTATCTACTGATATGGCAATTCAGGACATTGCTTTTGATGAGCAAAACTGGATGAATGCTAATCAATACATCCAATGGGGTGGTTTAGCTTACTTCAATACTGGAAATTATGCGAGTAGAGATGCAGCTGAACAAGCTTTCAGAACATACCTTAATTACGACGGTGTAACTGATACAGATTGGCAAGGTGCTGTAATGAGAAACACAGCTTCTGTAAGAACATATAATTTCTCTGCAGCTGGAGGTAGTGAAAATACTTCTTTCCGTGTTGGAGGTTCTTACTATGAAAATAAACCTTTAGTTTTAAATTCTAACTTTGAGCGTTTAAGTGTTAATTCAGCTTTAGAGCACAAAATTGAAGATAAATTCAATTTTGGAATGAATTTAAATTTCACGAATGTTGAAAGAACTTCAGTAAATGATGGTGGTGCTTTCCGTAACCCTTGGTTACAATCTTGGGCTATTTCACCTACTAGACCAATTTACAACGAAGATGGTTCATACAATCAATTAGGTTTAGGGCCTGGTAACGATAATTTCAACCCAGTTGCTTTACAAAACACAGATTTTTTAGAAGGAACAATTCAAACGTATTTAGGATCTGTTCATGGAGAATGGCAATTTGCTAAAGATTTCTATTTATATACTTTATTTGGAGCACAGTATCAAAGTCTTTCAGAGAAAAACTACTGGGGACCAGATATGGGTGATGGTATGAATATTGGTGGTTATGTAAACAAAGCAAATACTGGAGTATTTGACTGGAACTGGCAAAACTCTATTTCTTACCGTAAATTAATCAAAGATGTGCATGATGTACAAGTTTGGGCTGGTGTTGAATACCAAGAACACAAATACACTGGAAATAGTGCGTATGTAACTGAATTAACTGAACCTAGACCATATTTATCTTATGGAACTGTTCGTAATTATACAGGAGACACTTTCTTTAAATGGACTCAGATATCATATTTTTCTCGTGCAAACTATACATTCAATAACAAAATAACGCTTTCTGCTCAGTTAAGAAGAGATTCAAATTCTACATTAGGAATTAATGATAAATCTGGAGTTTTCTGGTCAGTTGGTGCAAACTACAATATCTTAAAAGAGTCTTTCTCTCCAAAATTCTTAACTACTTTCACTATTAGAGCTAACTACGGTGAAATTGGTAATATTCCTTATGCTGATAACTGGGGTGATCAATATAGATCTCATTCAGTTTCAGGTATTGCAATGTATGGAGACAGTACACCTGCCGAAACAATTGGTACAGCTGGAGATCCAGATTTAAAATGGGAGGTATCTAAACAATGGAATGTTGGTACTGATTTAGGTATTTTAGATAATAAATTAGTTTTAGGAGTAGATGTTTACCACAAAAGAACTGTAGATGCTATTTACTCAGGACAAATTGCTCCACAAAATGGAGCACCAGGATCATATTTAACTAATATTGGAAAAATCTCTAACAAAGGGGTTGAGATGACTTTAAATGCTCGTCCAATTAATAAAGATTTCAGATGGAATGTTTATGGTAACTTTGCTTACAACAAGAATACTTTAGAGGCTTTAACTGAAGATCCAAATCAAATTATGGTGAGTTCTGGTAATGGAATTAGAGCTTTAGGTGTAGGTCACGAAATTGGTGAATACTATACTTATTCTTGGGCAGGTGTAGATCGTGAGACTGGAGCTGGATTATATTATACAGATGCTTCTCACACAACAACTACAACTGATAAAGGACAAGCAGAGCGTGTTTGGCAAGGTGTTTCTCCTTTCCCAAAATATACTGCTGGTTTAAAGAATGAATTCTCTTACAAAGGTTTCTCTTTAAGTGTATTCTTCACAGGGCAATTTGAGTATGCGGTTCATAACATGTGGCAAAATTATGTGTTAGGTGATGGTTCTTCTGTAAACTACAACCAAACAACAGATGCGTTATATGATTCTTGGACTCCAGATAATAGAGATGCTAAAAACCCAATTCAGATTGCAGGTAATACTTCTCAATCGCAATTATTATCTTCTCGTTGGATGAGAGATGGTGATCATATCCGTTTAAAAGAAGCTAAAATTGCTTATTCTTTCGGTGATAAATTTAAACAACAAACAGGTATTCATAATTTAACAATTTATGCAAAAGGAGTTAACTTATGGTTATACACATTTGATGAGGATTTAACTTTTGACCCAGAATCTAATTCAAACGATTACGGTGGATGGGCTGGTAAAGGTCTTTATGATTATACTTCACCAATTATGAAGTCGATTTCATTAGGTATTTCAATAGATTTCTAATTGTCGATTAAAATTATTATTATGAAAGGAAAGAATTTATTTAAAATAGCCTTATTGGCATTAGTTCCATTATTTTTTTCGTGTGACGAAGAGAGATTAGAAGAGTATCCAGTAATCGGAGATATCTTTGATGTGAATAACGGGATGAGAAATGAAGAGCAAATGGAGCGTTTCGTTATCGGTTCGTATTTAGGACTTGCTTCAGGAACAAACTTTGGTGCAAATATGTTGATCTATGGAGATGTTATTTCTGATAACATTTTCGTATCAACAACTAATGATGGATATTTCTTAACTGAAAATTCATTATCATGGATTGGTGATACAAGTTTTGGACAATATTCAGCTTTATACACAGTAATTCAACGTGCTAATTTCGTTATTCTCGATACAAATTTAGAGGAAACAGAAAATGTAAAAAAACTTAAAGGTGAAGCTAAAATCTTAAGAGGTTTGGCATACTTTTATTTGGCACAATTATTTTCGCCAAATCCAACTTCAGGAGTTAATCAAGAGTATGGTGTTCCATTAAAATTAGAATTATATAATCCTAATCATAAAATTGGTCGTTCTACAGTTGCTGAAGTTTATGCACAAATTGTAAAAGATTTGGAAGAAGGTACGGTAGAGATGGGAAATTTAGACAGGGGTTCTAAAACATATTTATCTCCAACAGCAGGTAAATTTATCTTATCTAAAGTATTATTAACAAGAGGTGCTGCAGGAGATTACGAAAGAGCGGCTTCATTAGCAAATGAAGTTTTAACATCTTCTCCATCTAATTACTCAAGAATTGAATCAGCTAATCTATACGATTACTTTACATCAACTGATGTAACGAAATCGGAAGAGCAAAATGAAACAATTTGGGAAGTTGAACAAACTCAGGTTAATAACTTA
The DNA here is from genome assembly GCF_017948305.1 of Faecalibacter bovis. Lineage (NCBI taxonomy): Bacteria > Pseudomonadati > Bacteroidota > Flavobacteriia > Flavobacteriales > Weeksellaceae > Faecalibacter > Faecalibacter bovis. The sequence continues at coordinate 679,553 of NZ_CP072842.1, read as the reverse complement.
GGTGTAAACTCACATTTAGGAGCATTTTACTCAAATACAGGAGCACACAGAAGTTTATTAGCAAGACAATCTTTCTACAATACTTTTGAAACAAGTGATGTGAGGAGAGCTTTATTTAACACTTCAGGAACGCCAGCATCTGATGAACCTAAAGGAGTTTGGTTAAGAAAATGGCCTCGTAATACTGCACAAGGAAATTATACAATGAACGTAAAAGTTTTCCGTATGACAGAAGCATTATTCGTACAAATGGAAGCATTAGCTAAAGCAGGTCAAAATGCACAAGCGGTTGCTTTATTAAACGATTTCGTAGCTTCTAGAGGAAGTGCAATTACTTACAATGAAGGTAACGTTTTAGATGGAATCTTAACTGAGAAGAAAAAAGAATTCATCGGAGAAGGACATAGATTCTTTGACTTAAAACGTAATAACTTACCAATTAACAAAGGTACAAACTGTGGTGGTACACGTTGTGATGTGGATGCGAATGATAGAATTTTCGTATTACCTATTCCAAGAACAGAAAGAGATATTGTTCCAGATATGACACAATACCCAGGTTGGTAATCAATATTCAAAAAATTATATAATTTTTAACCCACTCCATGCGAGTGGGTTTTTTGTTCTCTCAGATTTTAGATTACTTTTGTATCGTTATAACAATTTTATGAAGAAGTATTTTTTCATTACATTATTCGGAATCAGTTTTTATTCATTTGCCCAAGTAAATGATTCATTAGTTGAATCCCGAACAGTGAAACCTTTAAAAGGAAATTCAACAAACGATTCAATTCAGATTTTCAAAACCAAAATAGATGATTATAAATTTTGGACAGAAAATTCGAAACAATCAATTGTTGATACAACTTTGTCTATCAAAAATTTTTACAATCAAAATTTCATTAAACAAGATTTATTCGGTAAAATGATGTTTCCGAATGTTGGATCTGTGGTAATGGATTTAGAAATGCAAGATAAACTTTTTGTTATTTCAATGCTTCCTTTCGGGAAAAAGTACAATTACTATGGTGTAAACGATGTACGTTATTTTGATGTAAAAACTCCTTATACAGAATTTATTTACGAAGCTGGTGTAAAAGAAGGAAGCTTTTTGTCGACGACTTTTTCGCATAATTTAAATTCTAGATTCAATTATACTTTACATTATCGTGGGTTAAATTCCGAAGGTAGATTTAGAAATGAAGGGAATAAGAACAATAGTTTTGTTTTTTCATCAAACTATAAATCGAAAAATGAACGATTAAAAATTCAAGGTCATTTTGCTTCTCAAAAATTTGACAACCAAGAAAATGGTGGTGTAAAAGATATTTACGATTTCATTTATCAGGACGATCGTCGTTTAACAAACGTTAGAAACATCGAAATGAACATGAGAAATTCACGTTCTGAATTTGATTCTCGTCGCGTAAGTATAACAGGAGTTTATGGTATTTTAAATCGAATCAACGCTTCAGACTCGTCTGTTTATCATCCAATTCAATTAAAAAACTCGTTGGTATATGAAAAACAAAAAATGCGTTTTGAACAAGGTGTTACAGAATTTTATACTTCTCCAGTAATTGGTAACGATACGCGTGATAAAAAATATACTACGAATTTTAGTAACATCACCACAGCAGGATTTCAATGGACAAATCGTTTAAAAGCGGAAGCCGGAATCAAATTTCAAAATGTAAAAATTGGTGTAGATGACGTCTTAATTAATACGAATCCAGAAATTCAATTTAATCCTATTCGAAAAGATTGGACTGAGAATTTATTCGGAGCTGTGGCTAATATTGATTTTGATTGGAACGAAAAATTACGTCTTCGTGCAAATGGTGAATTGTTACAAGGAAGTAATTACGATGGTTTATACCATATAGATGCGGCTTTGGATATACAACCTATTAATGGTTATACTTTAACGGCTGGTATTTTGGCACAATCAAATATTCCATCTCTTAATTTACTGTACAACCAAAGTTATTTTGCAGATTTTAATTATTTTAATCAATTTGATAAAGAAAATACACAAAAAATCTACGGAATTTTAGACTTAGATAAATTAAACACAACCATAGAAGCTGCTGCATATAATATAGATAATTACGTTTATACAAATGCAGAATTTTTACCAACACAATTGAATGATAACATCAATTATTTTAAACTAAAATTAACGAATCATTTAACGTTTGCTAAAAATTTCAATTTAGTTTCTACGATTCAATATCAAAATGTAACGAAGAATAAAGAGGTAATGCCGTTACCAGATTTAATTTTGCGTGAAACATTCTATTGGCAAGGTAAAGTTTTTGATGGAAAAGGCGAGTTACAAGCTGGTCTTAATGCATATTATTTTACTGGATATAACGCGTTTCAATATTTTCCTGTAACAGGAGAAATGATGATGCAAAACGGAGATCAAATTCAAGAGATTGGTGATTTTCCAATTATAGATGCATTCATTAACTTCAAAGTTCAGAATATGCGATTCTATATCCGAGGTGAACATTTAAACTCGATGTTCTCTAAAGAACCTAAATATTTTTCTGCTCCAGGTGTACCTTACCGAGCATTCAAAATTCAATTAGGTTTAAAGTGGAATATCTTTACATAATATAACAAAAACGACTTCTGATGATGTCGTTTTTTTTGTCTTGTTTTTTATAAATTGAAATAGTCATTCTGAACTTGTTTCAGAATTACATCACATTTATAAGTTAACGAGAAACAGTAAAACAGCTTAATATAAAAGATATTGAAGTAGAATATTTTGATTAGTTTTATAAAAACAATCTTCATGAAACGAATTTTATTCCTATTCACAATAATTTCATCCTCAGCTTTTGCACAAGAGTTGAAAATAGAACAAGCACAAAAGATTTTCGAATTACCTACGCATTGCATCACGATAGAATATCCGAACAAATTAGGTAATGTTTTAGGAAGTGATGCGGATCTAAAAACACCAAAGCAATTACGTCCTATTTTCTACGGATGCTTCGATTGGCATTCTTCGGTACACGGATTTTGGTCGATAGTTAAGTTGATGAAAGATTTTCCGGAATTGGATAAAAATGACGAAGTAAGAAAACAATTAAATGCATTAATCACTACTGAAAATGTTGCCATAGAAAAAGCATTTTTCGAAGATAAAAATAACCGAAATTTCGAACGTACTTATGGATGGGCTTGGTTGCTTCAATTGCAAATGGAGTTGAATAATTGGCAGGATGCAGACGCACAACAATGGGCTAAAAATCTTCAACCTTTAAGTGATTTGATTGTCGAAAAGTACAATGGATATTTACCTAAATTAGTTTATCCTGTGCGTACAGGTACACACGATAACACTGCTTTTGGGTTGAGTTTAGCTATTGATTATGCACGTTCGGTTAATGATAAAGCTTTTGAACAAGTGATTATCGAGAATGCGAATCGTTTATATTTAAAAGATAAAGGATGTAATCTTGGTTTTGAGCCAAGTGGATCTGATTTTCTTTCGGCTTGTTTAGAAGAAGCTTTACTAATGTCGAAAATTACACCAACCAAAGAATATAAAACGTGGTTAAAAGCATTTTTACCACAGTTGTTTGATAGAAAACATGAATTAAAACCAGGAATTGTTTCTGATCGTACGGATGGACAATTGGTGCATTTGGATGGGTTAAATTTTAGTCGTGCAACCGCTTTGTATCAAATTGCACATAAATTACCAGAATTAAATTATTTAAACACTTGGGCTGATCATCATTTTAATTATTCGTTCAATAACATTTCAAATGATGATTACATGGGAAGTCACTGGCTAGGTACTTTTGCTTTATATGCCCTAAAAACGAAACAAGAATTAAAATAGAAATAATGTTTATAGATCAAAACGGAAATTATAAATTGAAAGTGGCTTTCGATTATGATGATACTTTAACAGATGAAGTTTTATTTCTGTTAGCACAGCGAATGATTAGAAAAGGACATGATGTTTGGATTTTGACGGTGCGTACAAGTAACGAACAATATTTGGAACACTGTAAACGAATGAATATTGAACCTAAATTAGAAGGTCGAAATGCTGATTTAATTGCTGATGCTACAACTTTAGGAATTGCAGATAAAATTATTTATACCGATAGTGAAGATAAATTAGAATTTTATCAAGAGCATCAATTTGATATGCTTTTTGATGATGATGCAGATTGGCACACGAATCCGATTTGTGAAGCTGGAGGTATTGGAATTCACATATAAAAATAAAAAACCATCTCAATTGAGATGGTTTTTATTTTAAATATTATTAAGTAATTGAGGAATAAATTCTTCTTCAATTTCTTTAAAAGTTGCTTCGATATCAATTAAATTATCTTGTGTAACTAATTTCGTACGATAAGGTTTAAAATTAGGAATACCTTTGAAATAGTTCGTGTAATGCATACGAGTTTCTAAAATTCCTGTGCGTTCACCTTTCCATTCAACAGCCCATAAAAGATGGTTTTTAGCAGCTTCCATACGTTCGTAAATGGTAGGTTCTGGTAACAATTCTCCCGTTTCACGGTAATGTTTAATCTGATTAAAAATCCAAGGATAACCAATAGCAGCGCGTCCAATCATCACACCATCAACACCGTATTTTTCCTTGTATTCTACAGCTTTTTGTGGCGAATCAATATCTCCATTTCCAAAAATTGGAATCTCAATATTTGGATTTGCTTTTACTCTTGCAATGTGCGACCAATCCGAATGTCCTTTGTACATCTGTGCACGAGTACGACCGTGAATTGCCAAGGCTTTGATTCCTGTATCTTGTAAACGTTGTGCAACTTCATCTATATTAATAGAATCATGATCCCAACCTAAACGAGTTTTAACTGTAACTGGTAAATGTGTACTTTCAACTACTGATTTTGTTAATTTAACCATCAAATCAATATCTTTTAATACGCCAGCACCAGCACCTTTACAAACTACTTTCTTTACAGGACAACCAAAATTAATATCTACTAAATCAGGTTCGACAGTTTCCACAATTTTAGCAGACATCGCCATTGCTTCTTCATCACCACCAAAAATCTGAATACCAATTGGTCTTTCATAATCAAAAATATCCAACTTCATACGACTCTTAATCGCGTCACGAATTAATCCTTCAGACGAGATAAACTCAGTATACATCAAATCTGCGCCATGTTCCTTACATAAACGACGGAATGGCGGATCACTTACATCCTCCATCGGAGCAAGTAACAAAGGGAAGTCTGGTAACTCTATGTTTCCTATCTTTACCACTAGAAATAATTTTTTGCAAAATTACGTAATAATTATGAAACAAGAGCCTAAGACAAAAAACGTGAATAATTTCTTGAAATTTTCTGGAATGGGAATTCAAATGGCGTTAACGATTGCTATCTTTGCCGGAATTGGATATTGGTTAGATGGAAAAATGGAAACCAAACAACCTTATTGGACAGCCGCAATGTCGTTAGTAGGTGTTTTTGGAGGAATATTTTCAGTCATTCGCCAATTACCAAAAGAGTAGATTATGGGGAAAGAATTTATAAAACTAACATTAATATATATAGCGTTAGTAATTATTGTAGGTGTAATTCATTTTGGAGTTGTATCAGCTATGAACTTGAGCGAAAATCCGCCAATAGTGTACAAAATCTATATTATTTTAGGATTAATTACGTTTATGATTTTACAATTAGGATTCTTTGTAAAAGTTAAAAGTCCTGATTTTGTAGGGTTCACTTTCATGGGTGGAATGGTAGCTAAAATGGGTATCGTATTAGCACTTATTGTTGTGAATGAGCAAATTAAATCAAATGTTTTACATTTGGTATTGGCATATTTTGTAATTTTGCTCATCGAAGTTTTAGTGTTTCTACGATTAATTAAACTTGAGTTAAAAAAGTTTTAATGATTTTTAGCATTACGCTTTGGTAAGTGGTTAATTTACTATAATTTTGCACGCAATTTAGATACAAAGGAATTATACATGAAATTTTCAGCGTTATTAACGTTTTTAATGTTATTCACATTCGGATTCGCAAATGCGGCTTCTACTGTGACTGATGCTAAGACGTTCAGTGAATTAGTACAGAAAGAAAAACAAGCGAAAGCAGAGGAAATGGCTCAAGTGAAAGCTGGTGACAAAACTTTCAATCCTGTACCAACAATTATGCACCACATTGGTGATGCACATGAGTGGCACTTATGGGGAGAAGGAGACAACAGTGTTTCTATTCCATTACCAATTATTTTATGGGATGATAACGGATTAAATGTTTTCATGTCATCTAAATTCCACCACGGAGAGGATATCGTAGAAAGCAACGGGAATCACTATGTTTTATACCACGAAAAAGTGTACAAGACAGATGCAAACGGTGCAATTTCTTTCGATGAGGCTGGGTATTTAGCAAATGAGAAACCATTAGATTTCTCTATTACAAAGAATGTAGCATCGATGTTATTATCTTTTGTAATCTTAATTTTAGTATTCTCTACTGTAGCTTCTAACTACAAAAAAGGTGATTTAGTTCCTAAAGGAATCGCTGGTTTCTTAGAGCCAGTTATTATCTTTATTCGTGACGAAGTTGCAATTCCAAATATTGGAGAGAAAAAGTATGCTAAATATATGCCTTACTTATTAACGTTATTTTTCTTCATTTGGGTTAATAACTTATTAGGTTTATTACCAGGTGCAGCAAACGTTACAGGTAATATTGCAGTAACATTTGTTTTAGCTTTAATTGCATTAATTGTAATTAATGTATCAGGAAACAAAGAATACTGGGGGCACATGTTATGGATGCCTGGTGTACCAGTACCAGTGAAAATCTTATTAGCTCCTATCGAGTTAATCGGTATTGTGACTAAACCATTCGCCTTAATGGTACGTTTATTTGCTAATATTACAGCAGGTCACATCATTATCTTATCATTAATTTCGTTAATCTTTATCTTCCAAACAGAATTTATGGCAGGTGGTTCTTTACCATTAGCATTATTTATCTACTGTTTAGAGTTATTAGTAGCGGTATTACAAGCATTCGTATTTACAATGTTAGTAGCATTATTCATCGGAACTGCAACAGCAGAACACGAACACCACGATGCACACTAAGAAGTAGAATACAAGAAGGACAAAAAAGTAAAAAAATAATTTTTTAATATATCTAAATCATATTATTATGGCAATTTCAGGAAGTATTGCAGCTTTAGGAGCTGGATTAGCAGTATTAGGAGTAGGTTTCGGAATCGGTAAAATCGGTTCTTCAGCTATGGAAGGTATCGCTCGTCAGCCAGAAGCAGCTTCAAAAATTCAAACAGCTATGATTATCGCTGCAGCCTTAATCGAGGGTGCTGGTTTATTCGGAATCGTAGTTGCGTTATTAGGTAACGGATAAGAATTGAAAGGAATTTAGCTTCTGTAACGGTTGGTTATAGAAGCTAATTCTTATTAAAAAATTAAAGTAAAAATTAAACATATCAAATAAAACATACAATGGATTTAATAACTCCTTCGGTTGGTCTGATTTTTTGGACAGCGATTGTTTTTATCATCTTATTAGTAATCTTAAGATCTGTAGCTTGGAAACCAATCTTATCTGCAGTTACTGAAAGAGAAAAATCTATCGAAGATGCTTTAAATGCAGCTAAGAAAGCAGAAGAAAAATTAGTAGCATTAAATGCAGAAAACGAAAGATTAATCAAAGAAGCTAAAATTGAGCGTGATGCGATTTTAAAAGAAGCTCGTGAAATGAAAGATAAAATCGTTAACGAAGCAAAATCTACTGCTCAAGTTGAAGCTGACCGTTTAATCGAATCTGCTAAAACAGCAATTTCTAACGAAAAAGCAGCTGCGATGGCTGATATCAAAAACCAAGTTGGTCAATTATCAATCGAAATTGCAGAGAAAATTTTATCTAAAGAATTAGCTGACAAACCAGCTCAAGAAGCTTTAGTAAATCAAGTTATTGATCAAGTTAAATTCAACTAATCATGGCAGGATTCAGAGCAGCAAATAGATATGCTAAAGGTTTGATGCAATACGCTTTAGAGGCGAATCAAACTGACCTTGTCTATGCTGAGATGAATGAAGTGATTAACATTATTAATAAAAGTGATGATTTAAAAGTTTTTTTAAACTCACCTATTTTAGATGTTAAAGTGAAAGAAACAACATTAGCACAAATTTTTGCTAGTTTCTCTCCAACTTCTCAAAAATTCATTTCATTAGTTGTAAAACAAGGAAGAGAAAACATTTTATCAAAAATCGCTGAACAATTTATCACGATTTATGATATTATGAATAATATTGTAACAGCAGAAATTACTTCAGCTGTTGAGTTGGATCAACCAACAATTGACAAAATTGTAGCTAAAGCGAAAGAAGGTTTAGATGCAAATGCACAAGTGAAAGTTGTGAATAAAATTGATGCTTCTTTAATCGGAGGTTTCGTTTTAAAAGTAGGTAATACTCAAATCGATTCATCAATTAAATCAAGATTAACTTCACTTAAAAAAGAATTTTTAAATAAAGATTACATTCCTAAATATTAAATATTTCAAAGATGCCAGAAATAAATCCAGCTGAAGTTTCAGCTATTTTAAAACAACAACTTTCTAGCTTCGATTCAGCAGTTGAATTAGCAGAAGTAGGAACCGTTCTAAGTGTTGGGGATGGTATTGCTCGCGTTTATGGGTTAGATAATGCTCAATATGGTGAGTTAGTAGAGTTCTCTAATGGTTTAGAGGGAATGGTACAAAACTTAGAAGAAGATAACGTAGGTATTGTACTTTTCGGAACGTCTACAGGAATCAAAGAAGGTGATACTGTAAAACGTACTAATAAAATTGCTTCGATCAATGTTGGTGAAGGAATGTTAGGACGTGTAGTAGATATGTTAGGAAATCCTATCGATGGTAAAGGTCCAATCGAAGGTCAATTATATGAAATGCCAATCGAGCGTAAAGCTCCAGGGGTTATCTACCGTCAACCAGTAAGCGAGCCGTTACAAACAGGTATCGTTTCTATTGATGCGATGATTCCAGTTGGTCGTGGTCAACGTGAGTTAATCATTGGTGACCGTCAAACAGGTAAAACTTCTGTTGCGTTAGATGCAATTTTAAATCAAAAAGAATTCTACGATAGAGGGGAACCAGTTTACTGTATTTATGTTGCTGTTGGACAAAAAGGTTCTACAGTTGCAGGAATTATGAAAACATTACAAGATCACGGTGCTGATAAATACACAGTAGTAGTTGCTGCAAATGCATCAGATCCAGCTCCAATGCAAGTTTATGCTCCTATGTCAGGTGCAGCTATTGGTGAGTTCTTCCGTGACTCTGGTCGTCCAGCTTTAATTGTTTATGATGATTTATCTAAACAAGCGGTAGCTTACCGTGAGGTGTCGTTATTATTACGTCGTCCTCCAGGACGTGAGGCTTACCCTGGTGACGTTTTCTACTTACACTCTCGTTTATTAGAGCGTGCAGCTAAAATCATCTCTGATGATACAATTGCATCTCAAATGAATGATTTACCAGAATCAATGAAAGGTATCGTGAAAGGTGGTGGTTCATTAACTGCTTTACCAATTATCGAAACTCAAGCAGGTGACGTTTCTGCATATATCCCAACAAACGTAATTTCGATTACGGATGGTCAGATCTTCTTAGAGTCAGATTTATTCAACTCAGGAGTTCGTCCAGCGATTAACGTAGGTATCTCTGTATCTCGTGTTGGTGGTTCTGCACAAACAAAACCAATGAAAAAAGTATCTGGTACTTTAAAATTAGATCAAGCTCAATACCGTGAGTTAGAAGCGTTCGCGAAATTCTCTTCAGACTTAGATGCAGCTACTATGGCAGTTATCGGTAAAGGGGTTCGTAACGTTGAAATTTTAAAGCAAGGAGTTAACTCTCCAATGCCAGTAGAAGAGCAAGTTGCTGTTATCTTTGCAGGTACAAACGGATTATTGAAAAATGTTCCTACTGATAAAGTTAAAGAATGGCAAGTTGATTTCGTTGAGTTATTGAGAAACAAATACGCTGAAACTTTAGAAGCTATCCGTAAAGGGAAATGGGATGATGCTATCATCGCTACATTAAACCAAGTGGTAGCTGATACTACAGCTAAATATTAATAATATCTATATAAACTAGGAGCTTCGGTTCCTAGTTTATACTATATAATCCTTCAACTTATAAAGTTATATGGCAAATTTAAAAGAAATCCGTAGTAGAATTACTTCTGTAGGTTCAACAATGCAAATTACAAGTGCTATGAAAATGGTATCTGCTGCTAAATTGAATCGTGCACAAGAGTCTATTGTTCAACTACGTCCATATGCAAATAAATTACGTGACTTATTACAAAATGTAAGTGCTACTTTAGATGCTGGTGTAGGTGGAGCTTTAACAGAACAACGTGAGATTAATAATGTACTTTTAGTAGCTATTAACTCTAACCGTGGTTTATGTGGAGGATATAATTCTAGTATTATTAAGAAAGTTAACGCTTTATTAGAAGGTGAATTAGCAGGTAAAAATGTTGAGTTAGTAACGATTGGTAAAAAAGTTTACGAGTCATTCAAAAAAACTCAAACAATTGCTTCTAATGAATCTGCTTTATGGGATAACTTAAATTTTGCAGATGTTGCAAAAATCGCTGACGAATTAGTAGCTCAATTCAAGGTAGGTAAATATGATCAAATTCGTATCGTATACAACCAATTTCAAAATGCAGCTGTTCAAATCGTTCAAGATGAGCAATTCTTACCTGTAGTTTTAGAACAAGGGGAAGAAGAAAATGCAGCGGAATTAGATTACATTTTCACTCCTTCGAAAGAAGAGATTTTAAATGATTTAATCCCTCAAACATTAAAAACGCAATTATACAAAGCTGTTTTAGATGCGAACGCTTCTGAACACGGTGCACGTATGACGGCAATGCACAAAGCAACTGATAATGCAAGCGAGTTACAAAGAGCATTGAAAATTCAATACAACAAAGCTCGTCAAGCTGCTATTACAAACGAGATCTTAGAAATCGTTGGTGGTGCAGAAGCATTAAATGCATAAGATTAGAATATTATATTCAACATACAATCAAGCAATCTCAATTAGAGGTTGCTTTTTTTGTGTTTGATTGTTAACATGATTAAATAAAAAAGTCCTGAACAACGTTCAGGACTTTCTAATATATAACTACTAGTTTCTAGTATCTAATTAATTCATTTGGAATAATGGACGATCAGCCATAAAATCGTTTACTTTACCAGCAACTTCATCCATGATTTCTTCATTTCCGATATTCATTAATACTTCGTCAATTAAATCTGCAATTGTTAGCATATCGCTTTCAACTAATCCACGAGTCGTTACAGCAGCAGTTCCTAAACGGATACCAGAAGTTACGAAAGGTGATTTATCATCGAAAGGAACCATATTCTTGTTACAAGTAATTTCAGCTTCTACTAATGCGTTTTCAGCTTGTTTACCAGAAATACCTTTATTACGTAAATCAATCAACATACAGTGGTTGTCTGTACCTCCAGAAACGATATCGTAACCTTTAGCAACTAACGCAGCAGCTAATGCTTTTGCATTTTTAACAACTTGTAAAATGTATTCCATATAACCATCAGATAAAGCCTCTTCGAAAGCAACAGCTTTTGCTCCAATCACGTGCTCTAATGGTCCACCTTGTGTTCCTGGGAAAACAGCAGCGTTTAAGATTTGAGACATCATTTTTACTTCACCTTTTGGAGTTTTGTGTCCCCAAGGATTTTCAAAATCTTTCCCCATCAAAATAACTCCACCACGAGGTCCACGTAACGTTTTGTGTGTAGTTGTTGTTACAATGTGACAGTGAGGCATTGGATCATTTAAAATTCCACGAGCGATTAAACCAGCAGGGTGAGAAACGTCAGCTAATAATAAAGCACCAACTTCGTCAGCAACTTCACGGAATTTTGCGTAATCAATATCACGAGAATAAGCAGAAGCGCCACAAATAATTAATTGAGGTTTTTCAGCACGAGCAGTTTCAGCCATTGCTTCGTAATCAATACGACCAGTTTCTTTATCTACACCGTAGAAAGATGTTTGGTAAGTCATACCTGAGAAGTTTACTGGAGAACCGTGAGTTAAGTGACCACCGTGCGATAAGTCAAATCCTAAGATTTTATCTCCAGGTTTTAAACAAGCTAAATAAACAGCAGCGTTTGCTTGAGAACCAGAGTGTGGTTGTACGTTTGCATATTCTGCATTAAATAAAGCTTTGATTCTTTCAATTGCAATAGTTTCGATTTGATCTACAACTTCACAACCTCCGTAATATCTTTTTCCTGGGTAACCCTCAGCGTATTTATTTGTTAAAACAGAACCCATCGCACGCATTACATTTTCTGATACAAAGTTTTCAGATGCGATTAATTCAATTCCGTTTAATTGTCTTTCTTTTTCGTCTTCAATTAAGTCGAAGATAATGTCTTGAGCCATTTTAATTTGTTTGTAAAATTATATGTTCAAATATAAGGTTTTATGATTGATTTTCTAAATCATTCATTTAGCCAGCGGATAAAAATATCCACTAACTTTTCAACATTTTTATTTCATTGTTTCACTTGATGGAAATAAAGTATTTTTACAATATGAAAAATCCTATTTACTGCATTGGTTTAATGTCCGGAACTTCGTTAGACGGATTAGATATTTGTTACGTTCGATTTGATTCTGATACTTCGTTTGAAATTTTGCAAACCGAAGGAATCGTTTATTCTTCAGTAATGAAAAATCAATTGAAAAATGCGTATCAAATGTCGGCTATGCAATTGTGCGAATTGGATGTTCAGTTTGGTTATTATTTAGGCGAGCAAGTCAAATTGTTTGTAGATAAACATCAAATTGAACATTTGGATTTTGTCGCATCACATGGACAAACTATTTTTCATCAACCCAATAAAAATTTTACGTTACAAATCGGAAATGGAGCTGCAATTTCTTCCAAATGTCAGCAACGTGTAATTTGTGATTTCCGAACGCAAGACGTTATCTTAGGTGGGCAAGGTGCGCCTTTGGTTCCGATAGGTGATGAATTATTATTTAATCAATACGATGCGTGTCTAAATTTGGGTGGATTTTCTAATATTTCAATGAATCGTGATGGAAAACGAATTGCATTTGATGTTTGTCCGATTAATATTGTTTTAAATTTTTATGCGAATCAATTGGGATTGGATTATGATAAAAATGGAGAAAATGCTTCGAAAGGAAAAGTAAACCAAAGATTAGTTGAAGAATTAAATCAATTGAATTTCTATCTTCAATCTTATCCTAAATCATTAGGTTTTGAATGGGTAGAAACAGAGTTTTTAACAATTGTTGAAAAGTATGATATTTCTATTGAAGATAAGCTGATTAGCTGTGTTGATCACATGGTTTATCAATTAAAATTGGTGTTCGATAATTACGATATCAACAAGGTGTTAATAACTGGTGGAGGCGTTAGAAATGAATTCTTAATCAGTTTATTAAAACAAAAATCAAGTACCGAATTAATTATTCCTAATGATGATTTAATCGATTTTAAAGAAGCTTTGATTTTTGCATTTTTAGGATACAAAAGATTTTTAAATCAGGTTAACTGTTTAACATCTGTAACTGGTGCAATAAAAGATCATTCTTCAGGAATTATTTATGAAGCAATCTAATCCTTAAATGACAGTTAATATTTAGGACTTCTAAAGCTAACTTTTTGGGAAAGAAATTTTATGTTCATTATATTTACCCAAATTACAATTTAAAATAAGATGGTTTCTAAACTATTTCAACGATTTCTACACAGTCAAACTTCTGGTGGAATCACTTTAATTTTCTGTACAATTTTTTCATTAATAGTAGCCAATTCAATGTTTGCCGAATCTTATCAACATATGTGGCATATTGACTTATTTGGACATTCTTTAGCACATTGGGTGAATGATGGTCTGATGGCAATTTTCTTTTTCTTAATTGGATTAGAGCTGAAACGTGAAATGATGATTGGCGAATTGTCAAGTTTAAAAAAGGCAATATTACCCATTTTTGCTGCAATAGGAGGTATGCTTGTACCAGCAGGAATATTTGCTGCGTTAAATTATGGTACAGATACAATCAATGGATTCGGAATACCAATGGCAACTGATATTGCGTTTGCAATCGCTGTTATTACCATGTTAGGAAAGCGAGTTCCGATGTCTTTAAAAATATTCTTAACCGCATTAGCTGTTATCGATGATTTGGGAGCAATATTGGTTATCGCGCTATTTTATCCAAATCCAGAATTACCGTTTGATATTACTCAATTTGGATTAGCAATGGGAATTTTAGCAGGATTGTTCGCTTTAAATAAATTTAAAGTAAAATCTATCATTCCTTATATTATTGGAGGAATTGCAGTGTGGTGGTTTATGTTACATTCGGGGATTCATGCTACAATTGCAGGGGTTTTAGTTGCGTTTACTATTCCTTTCGAAAAAGATCAAACGAAATCTTTATGTGCTAAAGTAGAACATGCATTACATCTACCAGTCGCATTTTTAATATTACCAATATTTGCATTAGCAAATACAGCAATTACAATTGATGGAGATGGGTTCTCGCACTTTAGTTTTCCATTAGCAGCAGGTATTTTCTTAGGATTAGTTGTAGGAAAGCCAATTGGTGTAACCTTAGCAAGTTTCATAGCAGTTAAATTAGGGTTATGTGAATTACCAACAGCTGTAAATTTTAAACGTGTTTTTGGGGCAGGTTTACTAGCAGGTATTGGATTTACCATGTCTATTTTCGTGTCGATGCTAGCATTTAGTGATCCACAATATGTAAACGAAGCTAAATTGATGATTTTAGTAGCATCTGTTACAGCAGCGTTATTAGGATTCTTTTACTTGAAAATGACATTAACTAAAAGACAAGATTTTTCTGATTAAGAATAATCTAAATATATAATCAAGGTCGATTTTTTCTTCGGAAGAAATCGACTTTTATTTTATACCTGCGTATCTTCGTGTAAATTTTGAACAAATGAGAACGTATCAAGAAACCATCGATTGGTTATTTTCTAATTTACCAATGTTTCAGCGTGTAGGCGCATCAGCAATGAAAAAAGATCTGACGAATATTACAGAATTATGTGAATATTTAGGTAATCCTCAGAAAAAGTTTAAATCAATTCATGTTGCAGGAACAAACGGAAAAGGAAGTACGTCTCATATGTTGGCTTCTATTCTTCATGAAGCTGGATATAAAGTTGGATTAACAACATCGCCACATTTAAAAGATTTTCGCGAGCGTATTCGTATGAATGGTGTAATGTGCGAAGAAGAATTTGTAATTGATTTTGTTCATCAACACGAACAAAAAATTTTAGCACAAGGCGCATCTTTTTTCGAGATAGCTATTGCAATGAGTTTTGAATATTTTGCGCAACAGCAAGTTGATATTGCAGTAATCGAAACAGGTTTAGGTGGACGATTAGATTCTACAAATATCATCTTACCAGAATTATCAGTGATTACGAACATTGCGTTAGAGCATACTCAGTTTTTAGGTGACACATTAGAATTAATTGCTTTTGAAAAAGGAGGTATTATCAAACCTAATAAACCTGTGGTTATTGGAGAAACAACTATGGAAACTAAAAAAGTATTCTCTGATTTAGCTACTGAGCGTCATTCGAAAATTGTGTTTGCTGAAGATAAACATTTTCAAGATCTACCTTCAGATTTAATAGGTTCTTATCAAGTAAAGAACAGGCGAACTGTTTTAACAGCAATTGAAGAGTTAAAACATCAAGGTTGGGAAATTACTGAAAACAATATTTCTGATGGACTTTTAAATGCTGTAAAAAACACAAATTTGAGAGGACGTTGGGATATTTTAGCACATGAACCTTTAATTGTTGCAGATACTGCTCATAATCCACATGGATTATTAGAAATAGCGAATCAAATCAAGCAACATGAATTTAATCATCTACATTTAGTTTTAGGTTTTGTAAATGATAAAGATGTGAAGGAAAGTCTTTCATTCTTTCCAAAAAATGCTATTTATTATTTTTGTGAACCTGATGTTCCTCGAAAACTTCCTATTGTCGAATTGCGTAATATAGTTCCTTCAAATTTAAATAATGTTCAATATTTTGAATCTGTCGACAAAGCTTTACAAGCAGCAAAACATGCCGCAGCTTCTAACGATATGATATATGTAGGTGGAAGCACATTTGTTGTTGCAGAAGTTATTTAGCGTTATTTTTTTTTTAAAAAATAATTTTAATTAAAGGATATTTTAGTCTGAATTTAACATCTTATATAGCATATTGTTATGTGTTTGATTTGATGTTAAAACATTATTTATCATGTAGTTAAAATCTGTAAAAATTGTTTTTTTTATCCATAAAGGAATATTTGTATATTTTTTTAAAGTACCTTTGTGCCGGTTTAATTAATAGGTTTTTATGAAAAGATATTTACTAGGTCTAGCATTAGCTATGTCAAGCGCAAGTTTATTCGCGCAGGTTGGGGTTGGAACTGATACTCCAAAAGCTACATTAGATATTGTAGCAAAAAATACTTCAGGAACATCTACTGATGTTGATGGGGTTTTAATTCCACGCGTGGATAGAGCAAGAGCTCAAAGCATGACACAAGTTGCTCCATCTACTTTAATTTATGTAAATAATTCTACAACAGGAGAGCAAATTAATCAAACAAAAAATGTAGATTCAGAAGGATTTTATTACTTTGTTTTAGATACTGCAAATTCTACAACAGAAGTAAAAGGATATTGGGTGAAATTAGGTGCAGAATACGCTAAGCCAGAATTTTTCTATATGCCTTCTGTTTTATTACCAACATTAGCTACTGATACTAAAATTTCAGCTGATGGTACATCTGGATATTCATATAGCAATGGTGTTTATACAGTTAATTTATATAGCTTGTTCAACAAACAATTTGGTACACCGGTAAAATCAAGTTCAGAATCATCTAACTTAACAGGTTTTGTTTTAGATGCAAATCAATACGATTACTTTATCACTTATATTGATGAAACAGTTTTTGATAAAGAATCAATCATTTTATTACCAGATGGTAAGGTTTCTTACAAAGTAAAACCAGACGCTATTATTAGAAATGGATCGTTTATGAATGTTGTATTAAAAGTTAAATAATACTTTAAACTATTGTTTAAAAGATTGAATTGTTTAATTAAAATTAATACAAATGAAATTCATAAATAAATTAAAATATACAATACTGATACTTTTTGGATTCTTCCAAATGGTATTTGCAAGTGCTAATGATGGAGGTATTTCATCAAATTCATATCATAAAATTCAAAGTTTATTTAAAACAGAATTTTTTGATTTTACTTCTATAGTTAATGATATTTGGAATAAGAATTCTTTGGTAGATATTATTCAGGCAAATGATAATGTAATTAACTATTCAGTTAAAAGATCATCACTAATTTCTGATGATTCAATAGATGGTAATATTGGAAGCATCATATTGTCGGGTGTAAATAAGAATGCTCGTATATCTACAACAGGAAACTGGCCGTTAGGTTACTCTATTGACACAGAAACTGGAGACTTAGTAATAGCAAATGCAGCCAACAGAATTGCCGGTCCATTACAATATACAATTTGTAATTTATTAGGAGTGTGTAGTACGGCTAATATTACTATTGATAATGGTACTGTTTCTAATGCTGTAAGTTCAATTTTTACATTAGAATCTGAGGTTTTAGAATCTTGTTTTACTGGTAATGCGAATACTAAAAAAGTAAGATATACTTTAAAGAATGTTTCTGGTAGAGAAATCACAATTGATGAAGAATCTGCAACAGCAACATTTGGAGGAAAGAAAATAAAATTCAATGGGGATAATATTAATGTTAATTCACTTAATGTTATTTCTGGAAATATGAGTTTTACTGGATTGATTGGTTATGTAAAGGAGAAAACATTTGCAAAAGATGAAGTTGTAATTTTTGAATTGAATTTTTCTTCTTTGAATTTTTCAGATGAAATTACAGGTGGATTAGAGTTAAGATATGGTAATTCTACAGCTTCTGGTCCTATGGACAATCCAGATCTAACTTTAAGAGTTTCTAATACGATATATAAAACTCCTTCTAAACCCAATGTATCTAATAACGGGGTTATATTATTAACTCCAGGAGCTTCATATACAGTTTATCAAGCTTCAGGTTTAACAGATGCGCCTTCTACTTTAAGATTTTATGATGCAAATAATGTTGAAATTCCTTTTGACACACCAATAGACATGACTTTTACTGAAACTCTAGAATATTCAGTAACAAAAGTATCGGTTGCAGGTTGTGAAAGTCAAAAAACTTATTTAACATTTTCTAAAACAACTGTAGAATTACCAAATCCTGGAGAAGTTTCATTATCAAGTAATAGTTCGGGCGCAACAATTTCTGAAACGACTATTTGTCAATTTGTTGATGAATTTAATCAAGATAATGAAGAAATAATTCAAAACTCTTTTACGATTTATAATAAAGCTGATGGTCAAGGAACTTATGTAACTCCTAATGGAGCTAGATATGCCTTAAAATACTCTTGGGAAGTTAGTTACGATGACGGATTAACATGGTATACTTTCGAAGATTCAGATGGAAATGCACAAGGAGAAACAAGTAATGGTAAAAAAGAAATTACTATTAACAATGTTAAAAAGGATGTTTGGATTAGAAGAAAAGCTCAAGAAAGACCAGAAGGTACAAGACCAAATCGATTTGCATTTTCAAATATCATCAAAATTGAAGTTCAGAAAAATGAAATTATTTTAAGCGGTGGTAACTATCATACAAGAGCTTTAACATTTCTTGATGCTGAGGATGAAAATGGTTTATTAGTTTTAAATGAAGAATTAAATAAATTTGTTTTTCCTGAAATTACAACATCGGTTCCAAGTATCATTCAAATTATAGGTGAAGATGGAACTATTTATAATCCTGGTGATATATTTAATTTTACAGCTGAAGGTACTTATAGTTTTACGATCAAAGCTAAATCTATAGCTGGAGAAGGTGTAATAGGAAATTGTGAAACTTTTGCAACATTATCTCTTACTGTTTATGATTTAAACAAATGTAAAATAGTAACAGATAAAATTATCGCAACTCAAAGTGGTAGTTGGTATACAACATTAGCAGGATTAGTTGCTAATTCTGAAAATGCGTACGATAATGATATGTCTACACATTCAACAATATCTATTGTCCTTGGAGCATTAGGTTTAGGTACAACATGGCAAAATTTAATGTTCGATCATGTTGTTGAAGCAGGTACGCCTCTAAAGGTTAAACTTGGTCAAGAATATTCAGGTGTTCAAGTTGCAGGAGGTATTACTATTGTTGGTTTAGACGAAAATGGTAATCAAATTGGAGCCATTAAGTCTGTTGGTGAAGGTGCATTATTAGATGCTTTAACTGGTGATAATGTATTTGAGTTTTCTTTTGTACCTACGGATGGTAACGGAGTAGCTAAACCTTACAAAGGTGTTCGTGTAATTTTAGGAAGTGTATTAGCTTTAGGTAATAATGCGGTGCTTTATGGTGCGTACTATGAAAAAGAAAGAATTATTCAAGATAATGAGCCTACAGTACAACAGCCTATATATGTAAAAGGAGCTAAATTACCCGTAACTAATACTCAAGAGAATCAATTACGTTACATAATGCCTGAAACACCAGAAGATATTGTAGTTTTAAAACCAGAAAATTCTGAAAGGGGAATCAAATTAAATGATTATGTAAGTGATGTGTCATGGGGAAATCAGGATGCAGGTCTTGGGGTAGCAACTGCTTTATCGTCTGTCGTATATCCTTATTTGGCTGTAGATGATGATCCATTAACGTATACAATATTCAATAAAACGGTTGGGGCTTTAAATGTTCAAACATTAAATATAAATTTGAGAAGAACTGCTCGACCTGGAGATGAAATTGAAGTTATAATGACTAATGAAGGTACAAATTTATTGTCATTAGATTTAGGTGCTGATTTTACAGTACAACGCTATATGGATGATGTACCTGTTGGAGCTGAAATTGCAAGTAATCAATTTAAAGTTATTAATTTAAATTTATTCCTTTTTAAAGATCCAATTCCACGCTTCCGTGTTGCAGGTATTAATCAACCATTTAACAGAGTTGAATTTAGATATTTCAGTGGTGTTCAAGCGAATCTAGGTAATCAAATGTATTTACATGATGTTTCAATAGTTCCTCAGTCAGTATTCGATGGAAATCTAAATGTTACAGATAATGTTGAATTATGTGCGGCAGATTTTATTAAATTTAAGAAACCAAGTGCTTGTACAGAGTATCAAGTTAGTTTTGTATTGGGTAAAGAAGTTCAAAAAGATGTATTAAATCCTGACGGAACAACTTCTACTATTACAAGCTACGATGAGCTAGAAGATTTACAATTAGAAGATAATTTCTTAAAACGAGTTTATGAGAATAATACAGAAGCTTATTATGAAATTAAAAGATTGTATGAGTTAGCTCCAGATCAAATTTTATTATTAAAAGTTCAAACTATACAGAATGGAGAAAATTTTGGAGGACCTCAGTATATTAGGGTATCTCTTAAAAACTGTTTAGAGAGTATTGTTAACCCAGTAATAAATCTTGATACTAAAGAATTAAATTAATATAATATAAGGAGTACAGAAATGTGCTCCTTTTTTTTATTTAATATTTTCAAACCTTCCTTGCTTCGCAACTCAGTTTCGCGAGTCCGTTCACCAAAGTATTTCGTAATGTCTGCTTTTTAATGAAGCATTCATTACAAAATAATCAATTCCGGCTATCACTACCATTGTTGTTTTTATATATTCATTTCCATTTCGTCATTCTGAACTCGTTTCAGAATCGCATCGTAATAATCAATTAATCTTCCTATAATAAAACCGACATTTAAGTCGTTTGCGTTAAGAAAAATCACTTGTTGAAGGATAAGAATGAATTACTGAGCGATAGCGAATGATTTAATTCATTCCCGTAACCAAGAGGTTTTTTAGCAAAAACGATTTACAGTCTTGATTTTTTGAATACTTTTTTATCAAGAAAAAAGTATTGATATATAAATAAGATTATACTGTTTGTAATTATTTTACCTAAGCCACACTGTGGCTTCTCCTTTTAATTTCAAATGTTTTGTGTCAAGACAAAAATGAAAGTATGCTATACATAATATAGAAAACTACCTAATTCTACAGAAAACGCTACACCAAAACACATATCTAAATTAATTTCAAAAAATATTTCGCTTCTGTTCAGTCAGTTAAGAATAAAACTGAAAATAATTCACAAAACCATTTGGAAAGCTGAAATATCTTGCCCTATATTTGCACTCTCAATACGAAAGACGAGTAGTATTGAAAATTGAAATCGCGAGGTGAATGATCGAAATTAATAACGAGAAAAATAAATGAAAATTTATTTTGCAGTTTAAAAATAAGTCTTACCTTTGCAACCGCAAACAACGAAAGAAGTTTGCATGAAACGAGAAGTTCATTTGAAATTACAATATAGACAGAAGAAATAAAAGCCGAATATAAATTAACGGTCAATCCTTGAATAATAGAGCTAAAGGAAATTCGAAGTTGTAAAACATAGAAGCGTTAAGCTTCAAACAATATTTATTTACAATGGAGAGTTTGATCCTGGCTCAGGATGAACGCTAGCGGGAGGCTTAACACATGCAAGCCGAGGGGTATTAGTAGCTTGCTACTGAGAGACCGGCGCACGGGTGCGTAACGCGTATGCAACTTGCCCTACTGAAAGGGATAGCCTTTTGAAAAGAAGATTAATACCTTATAACAGTGATTCTGGCATCAGAGACACTTGAAAGATTTATCGCAGTAGGATAGGCATGCGTAAGATTAGATAGTTGGTGAGGTAACGGCTCACCAAGTCAACGATCTTTAGGGGGCCTGAGAGGGTGAACCCCCACACTGGTACTGAGACACGGACCAGACTCCTACGGGAGGCAGCAGTGAGGAATATTGGACAATGGGTGGAAGCCTGATCCAGCCATCCCGCGTGAAGGATGACG
The DNA here is from genome assembly GCF_017948305.1 of Faecalibacter bovis. Classification (NCBI taxonomy): domain Bacteria; kingdom Pseudomonadati; phylum Bacteroidota; class Flavobacteriia; order Flavobacteriales; family Weeksellaceae; genus Faecalibacter; species Faecalibacter bovis. The sequence goes on along the minus strand of NZ_CP072842.1, from coordinate 657,397 downwards.
GCCTTATGGGTTGTAAACTTCTTTTATATGGGGATAAACCTACTTACGTGTGAGTAGCTGAAGGTACCATATGAATAAGCACCGGCTAACTCCGTGCCAGCAGCCGCGGTAATACGGAGGGTGCAAGCGTTATCCGGATTTATTGGGTTTAAAGGGTCCGTAGGCGGACCAATAAGTCAGTGGTGAAAGCCCATCGCTTAACGATGGAACTGCCATTGATACTGTTGGTCTTGAGTGAGGTTGCAGTGGCTGGAATGTGTAGTGTAGCGGTGAAATGCTTAGATATTACGCAGAACACCAATTGCGAAGGCAGGTCACTAAGCCTCAACTGACGCTGATGGACGAAAGCGTGGGGAGCGAACAGGATTAGATACCCTGGTAGTCCACGCCGTAAACGATGGATACTTGCTGTTGGGTTTTCGGATTCAGTGGCTAAGCGAAAGTTATAAGTATCCCACCTGGGGAGTACGTTCGCAAGAATGAAACTCAAAGGAATTGACGGGGGCCCGCACAAGCGGTGGAGCATGTGGTTTAATTCGATGATACGCGAGGAACCTTACCAAGGCTTAAATGCATAATGACGTATTTGGAAACAGATATTTCTTCGGACAGAATGCAAGGTGCTGCATGGCTGTCGTCAGCTCGTGCCGTGAGGTGTTAGGTTAAGTCCTGCAACGAGCGCAACCCCTATCATTAGTTGCCAGCGTTTAAAGACGGGGACTCTAATGAGACTGCCAACGCAAGTTGAGAGGAAGGTGGGGACGACGTCAAGTCATCACGGCCCTTACGTCTTGGGCTACACACGTGCTACAATGGTAAGTACAGAGGGCAGCTACTTGGCAACAAGATGCGAATCTCGAAAACTTATCTCAGTTCGGATTGGAGTCTGCAACTCGACTCTATGAAGCTGGAATCGCTAGTAATCGCATATCAGCCATGATGCGGTGAATACGTTCCCGGGCCTTGTACACACCGCCCGTCAAGCCATGGAAGCTGGGGGTACCTGAAGTCGGTGACCGTAACAGGAGCTGCCTAGGGTAAAACTGGTAACTAGGGCTAAGTCGTAACAAGGTAGCCGTACCGGAAGGTGCGGCTGGAACATCTCATTTTTAGAGAACGACGAATTTTCTTCTATTAAATTAGAAGATTGACTGTTTTATTCGGTTTTATTTACTGTCGGATTTGATTTCAAAGATATATATTACAAAGACCACTCTTTAAGAGTATTAAAGAGTCTCATAGCTCAGCTGGTTAGAGCGCTACACTGATAATGTAGAGGTCGGCAGTTCGAGTCTGCCTGAGACTACTAATAGAAATAAAGAGGGGATTAGCTCAGCTGGCTAGAGCGCTTGCCTTGCACGCAAGAGGTCATCGGTTCGACTCCGATATTCTCCACCAAGCTATAAACGAAACTCGAAATTCGAACTTCGTGAAAAGCAGAAGAGTTCATTGACATTATTAGAAAAAGATAACAAGAAAATTGTTAACGACATACAATCAAACAGAGATTAAGAAATTAATCAAAGCAATATAGAATTAAATAAATAAACGATTTAATTCGGCATTGAAGGTATACAATTAAACAAAAAACGAGTAAGATTAACATAACCGCTCATTAATATGACGGTTAAATTATGAAAAAAGTTACTAAGGGCGTACGGCGGATGCCTAGGCTTTGAGAGGCGATGAAGGACGTGATAAGCTGCGATAAGCTACGGGGAGCGGCACATACGCATTAATCCGTAGATTTCCGAATGGGACAACCCGGCATGTTGAAGACATGTCACTGCGCAAGCAGAGCGAACGTTGGGAACTGAAACATCTAAGTACCAATAGGAAAAGAAATCAATTGAGATTCCGTAAGTAGTGGCGAGCGAACGCGGATTAGCCCTAAAGACTTTATAATTTTAGCAGAATAACCTGGAAAGGTTAACCGAAGAGGGTGATAGTCCTGTAAGCGAAAAGGTTATATAGTTGATAACGAGTAAGGCGGAACACGAGAAATTCTGTCCGAATATGGGAGGACCATCTTCCAAGGCTAAATACTCCTCAAAGACCGATAGTGAACTAGTACTGTGAAGGAAAGGTGAAAAGCATATCGAATAGATAGTTGAAATAGAACCTGAAACCGTACGCCTACAAGCGGTCGGAGCACGAAAGTGTGACGGCGTGCCTTTTGCATAATGAGCCTACGAGTTAATGTCACTGGCAAGGTTAAGTACTTCAGGTACGGAGCCGAAGCGAAAGCGAGTCTGAATAGGGCGATATAGTCAGTGGTATTAGACGCGAAACCTTGTGATCTACCCATGGGCAGGTTGAAGCTTTGGTAACACAAAGTGGAGGACCGAACCGGTTGACGTTGAAAAGTCTTCGGATGACCTGTGGGTAGGGGTGAAAGGCCAATCAAACTGGGAAATAGCTCGTACTCCCCGAAATGCATTTAGGTGCAGCGTTTAGTGAAGTATATTAGAGGTAGAGCTACTGATTGGATGCGGGGGCTTCACCGCCTACCAATTCCTGACAAACTCCGAATGCTAATATATGTTTCTAGGCAGTGAGGGCATGGGTGCTAAGGTCCATGTCCGAGAGGGAAAGAACCCAGACCATCAGCTAAGGTCCCCAAATATATGCTAAGTTGAAAAAACGCGGTTGGATTGCATAGACAGCTAGGATGTTAGCTTGGAAGCAGCTATTCATTTAACGAGTGCGTAACAGCTCACTAGTCGAGCGATCCGGCATGGATAATAATCGGGCATAAGCATATTACCGAAGCTATGGATTAGTACATTAGTACTACTGGTAGGGGAGCATTCTATCGACGTCGAAGTCACCTGGTAATGGGTGGTGGAGTTTATAGAAAAGAAAATGTAGGCATGAGTAACGATAAAATAAGTGAGAAACTTATTCGCCGTAAGACTAAGGTTTCCTAAGCTATGCTAATCAGCTTAGGGTTAGTCGGGACCTAACACGAACCCGAAGGGGGTAGTGGATGGCAAACGGGTTAATATTCCCGTACCTGCTCTCAACAAAAGTGACGGATGATCGTAGGTGGTGCGTACTGACGGAATAGTACGTTGAACTTAGGTAAACTAAGGATAGTACACAAAGCCTTCGGGTGGCGTGATAATCCACTGAACATTGTCCCTAGAAATAGCGAGAGAAGCAGCCCGTACCGTAAACCGACACAGGTGGTCGAGGAGAGTATCCTAAGGCGCTCGAGTGAGTCATGGTTAAGGAATTAGGCAAAATAGTCTCGTAACTTCGGGAGAAGAGACGCTGGCAGAGATGTCAGCCGCAGTAAAAAGGCCCAGGCGACTGTTTATCAAAAACACAGGACTCTGCAAAATCGAAAGATGACGTATAGGGTCTGACACCTGCCCGGTGCTGGAAGGTTAAGGAAGGGGTTAGCTTCTGCGAAGCTCTTAACTGAAGCCCCAGTAAACGGCGGCCGTAACTATAACGGTCCTAAGGTAGCGAAATTCCTTGTCGGGTAAGTTCCGACCTGCACGAATGGTGTAACGATCTGGGCACTGTCTCAACCATGAGCTCGGTGAAATTGTAGTATCGGTGAAGATGCCGGTTAATCGCAACGGGACGAAAAGACCCTGTGAACCTTTACTATAGCTTTGTATTGACTTCGGGTAAATAATGTGTAGGATAGGTGGGAGACTATGAAGCAGCATCGCTAGGTGTTGTGGAGTCATTGTTGAAATACCACCCTTTATTTACTTGGAGCCTAACTCCCTTAGGGAGGACAGTGCATGGTGGGTAGTTTGACTGGGGTGGTCGCCTCCAAAAGAGTAACGGAGGCTTTCAAAGGTACCCTCAGCACGCTTGGTAACCGTGCGTAGAGTGTAATGGCATAAGGGTGCTTGACTGTGAGGCCAACAAGCCGAGCAGGTGCGAAAGCAGGACATAGTGATCCGGTGGTTCCGTATGGAAGGGCCATCGCTCAAAGGATAAAAGGTACTCCGGGATAACAGGCTAGTCTCCCCCAAGAGCTCACATCGACGGGGAGGTTCGGCACCTCGATGTCGGCTCGTCACATCCTGGGGCTGGAGAAGGTCCCAAGGGTTGGGCTGTTCGCCCATTAAAGTGGCACGCGAGCTGGGTTCAGAACGTCGTGAGACAGTTCGGTCTCTATCTGTTGTGATCGTTAGAAGTTTGAGCGGACTTGACTCTAGTACGAGAGGACCGTGTTGAACAAACCTCTGGTGTATCAGTTGTGCCGCCAGGTGCACCGCTGAGTAGCTACGTTTGGATGAGATAAGCACTGAAAGCATATAAGTGCGAAACTCGCCGCAAGATTAGACTTCTTTAAAGGGTCGTGGCAGACTACCACGTTGATAGGCTATAGATGTAAAGGCAGTGATGTCATAGTCGAGTAGTACTAATTACCCATAAACTTTTTCAAATATTAATTTAACCGTCATAGAGAAGGTTAGTTAATCTTATTTGAATTGTGTACTGGATTGTATCAAAATAAATAAAACAAACACTTGTATTCAAGTATCTAATAATGTTGATAATATATTAGGAATCAAACCTAAATAAAAATATCTAAGAAATTAGGGTGGTTATAGCGAAAGGGCTCACCTCTTCCCATTCCGAACAGAGAAGTTAAGCCTTTCAGCGCCGATGGTACTGCTATTGCGGGAGAGTAGGTCGCCGCCAGTTTTTAAAAAGAATCCTCAATCATTTAGTTGGTTGGGGATTTTTTGGTTTCAGGTGATACGTAATATGTTTTAATTGTATGGTGTAATTATATATCATGTAAAGCGATTAGTTTATAGATTCTCTTTCGATGATATTTAATATTTTGTCTTGATTATACTTAGTCTTATCACAAAAATTTTCATAGCTTATTGATACAATAGAATCTTTTTTGTAAATATACATTATTGCTTCGCCTTTCCTTTTTATTATTGTATCTCCTTTTGAAATATACTTAGCAAATGGCTGCCATCCTCTTGTGTCGGGATTAAAATATTCAGACTTATTTGTATCAAGATTTTTACCTTTTAATTTTAATGTACCTAATGCAAATGAAGACTTTTCTGTATTATAATTCCTTTCAACAATAATATTAGATTGTTGATTTAAAACTAATTTATGAAAGTCGTAACATTGTGATTCGCCACATCCATAAAATATTATTGATATAAATAATAACAATGTTTTTTTCATTTAATAAAGGTTTTTATAATTCAAAATAACTTTTCTAAATTACTATTAATTCTATTATATTCAAGTACAATAATAGTTTATTTGTCATTTTTTCAATATTACAATTAGTTAGTTTTCTGTAGAAAAGAATTTTCTTCTAGTAATAAATTGTTATTTTAAATATTAATTTGTACTCACCAATTTTTTCAATAAAATATACTAGAATAAAATAATAGTTTTGAAATAGGATTCACTATTTTAGACGATATTTAAAAAATTGAAATGGAAATACAATATTACTTCGAAATTTTTGGAGTTGTATTTTATGGAATATCAGGAGCATTAGCTGCGGATGAAAAGTCGAGTAAAGATTGGTTTGGAGTTACTTTTACAGCTTTTATAACCTCTTTAGGAGGTGGTACAATTCGTGATGTTTTATTAGGTGCGTATCCAATTGTGTGGATTAAAGATGTAAATATATTATATGCGGTAGCTACAGGAATTATCCTAGCAGCTTTGTTCTATAACTTCTTTATGAAATTGCGTAAAACATTTATGTTATTTGATACTTTAGGAATCGCATTATTTACAATTGTGGGTGTTGAGAAAGCCTTAGGTTTAGGTGTAAGTCCAGTAGTCGCAATAATCATGGGTATGTTTACCGCAATTATGGGAGGTGTTATTCGTGATATGATGATTAATGAATTACCAATTGTCTTTAGAAAAGAAATTTATGCATCTGCATGTTTAGCTGGTGCTGTATTATATGTGTTGTTAGACACATTAGGTATAGATCGGACATTGAATTTCTTTTTAGCAGGTAGTTTAATTGTAGCAATAAGACTATTAGCTTTACGATACAATTTAGCTATTCCGAAATTTAAAAGTCATTAACGATAAATATTGATTAAGTGGAGCATAAAGCTTCACTTTTTTATTGTTAAAGCTTAATTGTAATTTTATTATTAATTAAATAATACTCATATTTGTCGCCCTTTTAAAAAAAATATGCAAATACAATATATATTCGAATTGATAGGTACTTTGGCTTTTGCAATTTCTGGAGCTTTAGCTGGAGATGAACGTCAAAAACACGATTGGTTTGGTATTACTTTCATCGCTTTTATCACTGCGATTGGTGGTGGAACGATCCGAGATTTGTTTTTAAATAGTTATCCTTTAGTTTGGTTTAAAGATATGAATATCGTTTATACAATATTTTTAGGGATAATCATGTCAAGATTATTCTATAAAAAATTCAACCAACTGAAATTAACATTAATGTTATTCGATACGTTAGGAATTGCTTTATTCACAATCGTTGGATTAGAAAAAGCTCAGTCTTTAGGAGCAAACGATTTTATATCTGTTGTGATGGGAATGTTTACAGCAGTACTTGGCGGAGTTTTAAGAGATACTTTAATCAATAAAACACCTACAATTTTTGTGCAAGAAATTTACGCAACTGCTTGTATAATAGGTGGTGTTATTTATTTGATTTTAGATGATTTACAATTAGATCGTAATATAAATTTTATAATTTCGGGTAGTGTAATTGCAGTTATTCGAATTATTGCTGTTAAATTTAATCTATCATTACCAAAATTTTACAAATAATGCATTTAACACCTTTTGATTCTACAATTTGGACTGGTAGAATAGATATTGAAGATGGAGAATTAGGCAATAGAATTCATCAAATTATAAAGCCATATAATGACTTGGACACAGCTTCCAAAGTACTTGTAGGATTTTCATCAGAAGAAGGTGTTAATAGAAATAAAGGTCGTTTAGGTGCAAAAGAAGCACCAGATTCAATACGCAAAGCTTTAGCAAATTTACCTTTACATTTTTCCAATCAAAAGATTTTTGATAATGGTAATATTAATGTAGAAAAAGATTTAGAAGCAGGAAGAGATAAACAAATAGAAATTGTAACTTCTATATTAAATCAAAATAATTTTCCAATAGTAATTGGTGGTGGACACGAAACTGCTTTGGGAAATTTCTTGGCTTTTATACAACGTTATCCACAAAATAGTGTAGTTATTAACATTGATGCACATTTTGATATTCGTATTCCTACTATAAATTCCACATCTGGAACACCGTTTTACGAGATGAAAAAATATTGTGAGGATAATAAAATTGAATTTAATTATATAGCAATTGGAATACAAGAATTAGGTAACACCAAAGCTCTATTTAATCGTGCGGATGAAATTAAAGCC